>JANLSY010000060.1:0-31118 GCA_031362665.1 Sphingomonadales bacterium | reverse complement strand
AGACAGCAAACTGAAATTGGAAAGACCGCCCCGGATATTTCGCGGGCGGTTTTTTGCGTCTGGATTGCGGGATAATGAGCCAGAAAATTACCACCGTCGTATTCGATGTCGGCAAGGTGCTGTTCGAGTGGGATTTGCGGCATCTATTTGCCAAATTGATCGACGAACCGGAAGAGCTGGAGTGGTTTGTCACGAACGTCGTGACGCCACAATGGCACTTCCAGCATGATGCTGGCCGCGCCCTTTCTGAAATGGTGCCCGAACGCATTGCTGAATTTCCTGAGCATGCTGTCTTAATTGAGGCCTATGCGACCCGGTTTAACGAAACGATTCCCGGGCCGGTTGCGGGTTCACTGGAAATTGTTGCCGAACTTGCCGTTCGCGGGGTCCCGCTGTTCGCGATCACCAATTTCGGTGCAGAGTTTTGGGATATGTTCCGCCCGACCCAGCCGATATTCGATCATTTTGGCGATATCATCGTTTCAGGCACCGAGAAGATGATGAAGCCCGACCCAGCGATTTACGAGCTCGCGCTAAAGCGCTTTCGCCTGAATCCCAATGAGGCGATTTTCATCGACGACAATCCCGACAATGTCGTGGGTGCCCGCGCCAACGGCTTTGTCGCGCATCAATTTACCGATGCCAGTAACTTGCGGACGGAATTAGCGAAATACGGGTTCGTGAGTCCGGAATAAAACTTGAAGCCAAAGCCTTCCATTCGGACTTGGTCTGTGCTTTAGCGACCAGCAACTTTCCCATTTCAAGGACGCTTTTCTCCTATGAACATCCATGAATATCAGGCCAAGGAATTGCTGGCTAAGTTTGGCGTGGCTACGCCCAAGGGCATTGCGGCGTTGAGCGTAGAAGAAGCCGTTGCGGCCGCCAAGCAACTCCCCGGTCCGCTCTATGTGGTGAAATCGCAAATCCATGCCGGTGGCCGCGGTAAGGGCAAGTTTAAGGAACTGGGGCCTGATGCCAAGGGCGGCGTCCGTCTGGCGTTCAATTTGGATGAAGTCGAGGTGCATGCCAAGGAAATGCTGGGCAATACGCTCGTCACTATCCAGACCGGCGAAGCTGGCAAGCAGGTCAACCGCCTCTACATCACCGATGGCGCCGACATTAAGCAGGAATTCTACCTCGCATTACTCGTCGACCGTGCGACCAGCCGGATCGCGGTGGTCGCCTCGACCGAAGGTGGCATGGACATCGAAACCGTGGCGCACGACACACCAGAGAAAATCCACACCATCACCATCGATCCGGCAACCGGCATCATGCCGCATCATGGCCGCAGCGTTGCCAAGGCGCTTAGCCTCACCGGCGATCTGGCGAAGCAGGCGCAGACTGTGCTCGCTGGCCTCTACGCCGCGTTTATCGGCACCGATGCCGAGCAGATTGAGATCAATCCGCTGGCGGTCTGCAAAGGAGCGAACGGCGATGAACTATTGGTGCTCGACGCCAAGGTTGCATTCGACGGCAACGCGATGTTCCGTCACAAGGACTTAGCCGAGCTGCGTGATCTGACCGAAGAAGATCCCGCCGAAGTCGAGGCATCCGAATATGACCTCGCTTACATCAAGTTAGACGGCAACATCGGCTGCATGGTCAATGGCGCAGGGCTTGCGATGGCGACGATGGATATCATCAAGCTCAACGGCGAATTTCCCGCGAACTTCCTCGACGTCGGCGGCGGCGCATCAAAAGAGAAAGTCACGGCGGCGTTCAAGATCATCCTCAAGGACCCCGCCGTAAAGGGAATCCTCGTCAACATCTTCGGCGGCATTATGAAATGCGACATCATAGCCGATGGTATTGTTGCGGCGGCGAAGGAAGTGAATCTGTCGGTGCCGCTCGTTGTCCGTCTTGAAGGCACCAATGTGCAGCAGGGCAAGGATATCCTCGCGAACAGCGGCCTACCAATCGTGTCAGCCAATGACCTTGGCGATGCTGCGGAAAAGATTGTGGCCGAGGTTCGCAAAGCGGCATAAGCAAATGCACTTGACGTTCACGTAAACGTCAAGCATAGGCGCAACATATTTTGACGGGCATCCACTCGTCGTGATTAGGTGAAGAGGACTGAACCCATGAAGATCATCGTCCCTGTAAAGCGGGTCATCGATTATAACGTGAAGCCGCGGGTGAAGCCCGATGGTTCCGGTGTCGATCTGGCCAATGTCAAAATGAGCATGAACCCGTTCGACGAAATCGCCGTCGAAGAAGCACTTCGCCTGCGCGAAAAGGGCGTTGCGACCGAAGTCATCGCGGTATCGGTTGGTCCTGAAAAGGCGCAAGAAACATTACGCACCGCGCTCGCGATGGGTGCAGACCGCGCGATCCTGGTGGTTGCCGAAGACGTCGAGCCACTGGGTGTTGCCAAAATCCTTGCCAAGATCATGGACGAAGAGCAGCCCGGCCTTGTTATCTTGGGCAAGCAGGCGATTGATGATGACAGCAACCAGACCGGCCAGATGCTCGCCGCGCTAACCGGTCGTCCGCAGGGCACCTTTGCCAGCAAGGTTGAAGTGTCGGGCGATAGCGTTTCGGTTACCCGCGAAGTCGATGGCGGCAGCGAAACCGTTTCGCTCAAGACCCCCGCGATTGTCACCACCGACCTTCGCCTCAACGAACCACGTTATGCCTCGCTGCCCAATATCATGAAGGCGAAGAGCAAGCCGATGGCGTCCAAGACGCCCGCCGATTACGGCGTCGACGTCGCCCCGCGGCTCAAGACATTGAAGGTCACCGAGCCGCCTGTGCGTAGTGCTGGCATCAAGGTTGCCGACGTCGATGCGCTGGTCGCGAAACTCAAAGAAATGGGAGTGGCCGCATGAAAACCCTCGTTTATGTAGAACATGACAATGCGTCGATGAAGGACGCGACATTGGCCGTCGTTACCGCTGCGTCGCAATTGGGCGAAGTGCATTTGCTGGTCGCCGGTTCGGGCTGCGGCGCGGTAGCCGAACAAGCAGCCAAGATCGCTGGCGTTGCCACCGTCCATGTCGCCGATGACGCCGCCTATGCTCAGCAGCTCGCCGAAAATGTCGCGCCATTGGTCGCCGGATTGATGGGCACGCACGACGCGTTCCTCGCGCCTGCGACCAGCCACGGCAAGAATATCGCGCCGCGCGTCGCCGCGTTACTCGACGTGATGCAGATATCGGACATCCTCAGCGTCGAGAGCGCTGATACGTTCACTCGCCCAATTTACGCGGGCAACGCGATTGCCACCGTGCAGTCGTCAGACGCCAAAAAGGTCATTACCGTTCGCGGCACCGCCTTTGCCAAGGCAGAAGTCACCGGCGGTTCGGCGAGCATCGAGGCGGTTTCGGGTAGCGGCGATGCGGGCCTATCCCGCTTCGTCGGCAGCGAGATCGCCAAGCAGGAGCGCCCTGAACTGACGTCGGCCAAGATCATCGTATCGGGCGGCCGTGCGCTGAAAGACGCAGCGACGTTCAGCGAAATCATCCTGCCGCTGGCCGACAAGCTTGGCGCAGGCGTCGGCGCATCGCGCGCGGCAGTTGACGCAGGCTATGTCCCCAACGACTATCAGGTGGGCCAGACCGGTAAGATCGTCGCCCCCGAAGTCTATATCGCGGTCGGCATCTCCGGCGCGATCCAGCATCTAGCGGGCATGAAAGACTCTAAGGTCATCATCGCGATCAACAAGGACGAAGATGCACCGATTTTTCAGGTTGCCGATATCGGTCTTGTCGCCGACCTGTTCACGGCAGTGCCGGAGTTGGTTAGCAAGCTCTGATTCGTTGGAGTTTGATCTAACAAAGGGCGGTCAGCGATGGCCGCTCTTTTTAGTTCGGCACCTGCCAACGCACCCGATTTATATAGTGCGATAATGCGGCGGCGCCGTCAGCTCCTAAGGCTGGCTTAAACCGCGCTCGTTGCATCATCAGCTTGCAGGTCAGCTTATCCAGTTGTTCTACCTTGCTAGAAACAATCACCACGCAATCCGTTGGTATGCCATCAGCATTAATGTCGAGTTTGAACGACACATCGCCGCTGATTTCTGAACGTAGCAAATCGCCAGGATAGTCACCGGTGGTTGCCCATTTACCTGGCGAAACTTTTGGCTCGGGTAGCGATTTCAAGGCGCGAACGGCCGCTCCATCAATTCCCCAGCCCTTTAACAGATCGTCATGACACGCTTGCATTGCAGCCAGTGCTGCAGGGAAATTTTCCATTTTTAGTCTGACGGCATATTTCGAGTCAGATGACACAAGCATTTCTTGGTTTTTCGGCCCAGCCAAGATGGGGCCGGTCTCGCCGTCAAACCAGCGCAACACCCGCTCTTTACGATTTGGGATATCTCGATTCTGCCCCTTAAAACTTTGCTTAGCGTTTTGCGGTTCGATGGTTACCTCGATATCAATGTTTTTGGATTGCTTGGGAATCGCAAGACCTGCCAGCATAATGTCGTAGTTGGTGAAAGATGTTCCCCGCGCCAACCGGAATAATATTGCGCTGTCTTTCTGACCAAAAGTGCGTGTTAATCGGCATTCGCGTTCCGCATAATCTACCTTCCACTGCGAAGTTGGATCAAGCGGCTGAGGTGCGGATTGAGCGAGTATACCCGCTGCCCCCAACGTTGTGCAGAATGCAAATTGGGACGCGAACAATATGAAACGAACAATCTGCATTCACATCCTCCGACTATCGCCACTTCACATCATTGTTCTCCAAATTGATCAACGTCAATGAAGTTGAGCGCTTACAACGCAGGAAGGCATTTCCGTTTGTACGATCGAAATTGAGCCGCGAGACTCCCCTTGCGCACCAACCCCAAATGCCCGAAGGGCCGCGAATGAACTCCGCCCCCACGACCGTCGATATTACCGCCACTCTCAACTACCACCTGCCGCAGGCAGCCGATGTGCTGCTCGCCGTGGAGGCTATTCCGATGGCCGACCAAAAGCTGCTATCCGACTTGTTGAAGGTTAAAGGCGAATGCTCGCCGTTGACAACGATTGAAGGCATGGACGGCCTTGGACGGCGGACGTGGCTGCATGCGACGGGGCGAATCGATATCAGCTATACCGCGACCGCCGCAATTGACCGGCTGCCGACCAACATATCTGGTCTCGGAGTCGTGCCGCATGCCGATCTGCCGCCTGCCTATATCCAGTATCTGATGCCCAGCCGTTATTGTCCGTCGGACAAGCACGAAAACTTCGTCACCACCCGCTTCGATGGCGCGACCAAGGGCGACCAGATTTTGCAGATGGCCGAGTGGATTTACGATAATATCGAATATGCACCGGGCTTTTCAGGGACGGGATCGACCGCGACTGACACCTTCATTTCGCACCGCGGCGTGTGCCGTGATTTCGCGCATCTGCTGATCGCCTTCGCCCGCGCCGCCGACGTCCCTGCGCGCATGGTGTCGGCTTATGGCCTCGGCATCGATCCGCCCGACTTCCATGCAGTTGTAGAAGTCTATCTCGATGGCCGCTGGCATCTGGTCGACGCGACAAGGCTAGCGCCGGAAGAAAACTTAGTCCGCATAGCCGTTGGCCGCGACGCGACCGATATCAGCTTCATGACCATCTTCGGGACGGCGAATTTGATTTCGCAGACGGTGAAGGTCGAATTGGCTTAAGGCAGCAAATCCACCGGCAAAGTCGGCTCGCTCAAGATTTTCTCCATCCGCCGCCAGCGTTCTGATTGGTCCGGATTGCCGCGCTCGACATAGTTGCGAACCAGATCCTTGCCCCAACCGTAATTTATCACATAGCTGCGATAATGATCGGTAAAGGCCACCGACTGTTCAGCGCGGGCGGGCGAGAGCAGCAAATATTTCTGCGTCAGTTCGAGCGCCTGTGCGCGGGTCACCCGCCCATCCAGATACATTTTGGCGATCGTCAACCGCGCGCCCGAAAGCGCATCGGTCATCTGCTGCATTTTCCAATAAGCCTCGGCAGTGTTAGGGTCGAGGCCTGCCAATGGATAGAGCACATCGCGTTCGAACTTTAGGCGCTCAGGCCCGGGAAAGGCCAGGTCGATGCCGTAATTGGCGCTGCCTTCGGACAAGACGCTGGTGGGGCTGTAGAGCGGGTTGACTTCATATTCGTTCCAGCCCTTACCCCCGTTGTCGCCACGAGCCAGCCGCTTCTCGACCATCAGGTTGAGAAC
Organism: Sphingomonadales bacterium; assembly: GCA_031362665.1. Taxonomy (GTDB): domain Bacteria; phylum Pseudomonadota; class Alphaproteobacteria; order Sphingomonadales; family Sphingomonadaceae; genus Sphingorhabdus_B. The sequence goes on along the minus strand of JANLSY010000060.1, from coordinate 24,974 downwards.
ATGATGCCCGGGATAGCCCTCATGACATCCCAGATCGACCGCGCGGCTGATGCGGATCGGTAGGTCGGTGTTTATCTGGATCAGGCTTTTGTAACCGCCCTTGTAATAATTATAGCCCGACCAGGTTTTGCCGGTGACGAACTCCATCGTGAACGTCTCGCCGACGGGTAGCGCGATATGTTTGGCAGTGCGTTTCTTGCACGCGGCAATTGCCGCATCGAATACGCTTTGCAGGCGGTCTTTTGGAATAACATAACGCTCGTTGAAAGCATCGACCCGCATCGCCAGCGCGCCTTCGCCGGGTATCAGCTTTTCAAGACTGGCAAGGATAGGATCGTAACCACCGAGCGGTTTCAAATCAGGAACTGTTGAAAACTGGCCCTTGGCCTCATCATCGAAATTGAACTTCTTGCCCTGCAGCATCTGCAGCCTCGTGTCAGCGGCAACCAGCATACCGCGCAGCGCCAGCGCACGGCGCCGTTCTACTTCGTTCGAAATTTGCGGCACCGCTACATCGACAGCCGCCATCAGCGCACGGGCTTCAGCAATCAGCTCAGCAAGCGGGCGCGGATTCGCTTTCGCTGCCTCTTGCAATCCAGCCGGACCATAATAAGCATCGACATATTCCGCCTCATGCGTGCCCGCTTCCAACGTCAATTTGATATACGCATTGGCAATGTCGCCAACCGCCATAACCGGAGCAGCGGTCACCGCCGCAGGGGCGGTGCTTCCGGTCGTGGCGCATCCGGATGCCAACAGCACGGTTGCCACCAGCACATAATGATATTTCATTTCTGTTCTCCAGCCTTGGGCGACTGATGCGCGACCATTCGCAATACCAGATATCCCGCGACCGCCGACAGCAGCGACCCCATCAATACGCCGATCTTCACTGCATCGCCTTGCGCCGCGTCGGTAAATGCGAGACCGCCGATGAACAGGCTCATTGTAAAACCAATGCCGCACAACAACGCCACACCATATACCTGCGCCCAGCTTGCATCCTTCGGGCGCGCGGCAATGCCAAACTTCACTGCAGCCCAGACGCTACCGAAAATGCCGAGTTGCTTGCCGACAAACAGACCCAGCGCGATACCAAGCGGCAATGGCGCTGCCAGCGACGACAGGCCAACGCCCTCCAGTGAAACGCCGGCATTGGCAAAACCAAACAGCGGTACGATAAGAAACGCGACGGGTTTTGCGAGCGCGTGCTCCAACCGGTGCAGCGCCGAATCTTCGGCGTCTGGTGCACCCGCCGTCCGGCGAAACGGAATGGCAAAGGCAGCCATTACCCCTGCGATGGTGGCGTGAACACCGGACAACAGGGTCGCATACCAAAGCAGGGCGGCCAGGATCAGATAAGGCCAGAGCGCATTCACCCTCAACCGGTTCAACGCCATCATCGCAAACCAAATCACTGCCGCTGCGACCAGTGCCGTAATCTTGAGTTCGGCCGTATAAAATAAAGCAATGATTGCGACCGCCCCCATGTCATCGACAATCGCAACGGTGGTCAAAAACAGTTTGAGCGAGGTCGGCGCGCGGCTGCCCAATATCGCCAACACCCCAATGGCGAACGCAATATCGGTCGCAGCAGGTATCGCCCATCCGCGAACGAGGGCGGCATCTCTACCTGCAACCATCAGATAAATTGCCGCTGGCACAATCATCCCTGCCGCCGCTGCAATCACTGGCAGCCGCCTGTCAGCCCAGGTCGACAAATGTCCGTCCACAAATTCGCGTTTGATCTCGAGTCCCACCAACAAGAAGAAAATCGCCATCAACCCGTCGTTAATCCAAAGATGGACCGTCATTGGCCCAAGCTTCGGTGTAAGCTCCGGTCCGATCACTGCATGTAAGAAATGGAAATAGTCCAAGCCCCACGCAGAATTGGCAACCAGCATTGCCGCCGCGGCCGCCGCCATTAACAATATTCCGCCGGTTGCTTCGCTGGCGAGGAACTCGCGCAGTGTCGAACGCCCGCTTGCCTGTTTACTGCGTTCCTTCATCATCCGCGTCTATGGCCCGCGCTATTGGGACTGGCAAGCATAGCGGGAATGCCAATGCAAATTTCTTGCCTTGTTGGTTTTGCATCGGCTAACAATTGTAACCCGGGGGGGCAAAGGTGGGGGTCAACCGGGCCAGAATGACAAATGAAATTGAAATGGGAAAGCGGTAATGAATATGCCGTCAGACCCCGAGTTGACCGAAGGCCAGAAGGCGTGCCTGCGGCTGGTCGACAACCATCACACATCAAAGGAAATTGCCCGCAAGCTGGGCATCTCGCCTTTCACGGTCGATCAGCGGCTTGATGCCGCGCGCCGCAAGCTTCGTGCCGCCAGCCGAAGGGATGCCGCCAAGATTTTCGCGGCAATCGAGCGCGGCGCGATATCCGAGCCGTTCGTATACGAAACAGCGCGGCTTGAGACTGCCGGATTGGCTGATATCTCGACCTTATCCCCGGGCCGGACGGGACAGACACAGACATTGGAGAGACTTTCTTCTCTGGTATCTGTTCCGCCCCTCGGTGGGGAAAGACATGAGTTATCGAAAAAGGAAATTTTGGTTCAATCGCTGAACATTGCTTTTTTCAGTACCTTGGTGATCGCCTTTGTCGTCGTTGTTCTGACCGGGACTTTGCGACTGTTCGAATAGGTCTCCTTGGCTGTGCGGCATTGTCCGGTCCAACAGGGAGATTTTCCGTGGTGAATTTTGACTTCAAATCAGCACAGCAACTGGCGTCCGATATTCGCTCGGCACATCGGGCAATCGATAATGCGCTGGCCGATGTAGCGACTCTGACAATATCAGTGATCGACACCTGCCGCACATCCGATGCGCCTCCGGCGCGGACACAGGCGGCGATCGAGGGCGTAGCGGCAGGCCTGACGATGTTGGTGGATGCTCGCAAAGGCTTCGTCCTGGCACACCGCGAGATTGCCATCGCGCAACGCGACAGCAACTTGCAGGAGGTAAATTTCGGGTGCGTCGGCCCCGGCCCAATGCTCCAGCCAGCCGGTCTTCGGGTCGTAAACGGCTGATGCTTGAGGCCCGCGCCCGTTCTCATAATCTGGTCTGAGGACGGGCCGGGTATGGATATTTTGCAGGGAAGTTTCATTTTCGCCCTGCTACTTTGTACCGCATATGGCAGCATCGCGGGGGGACGGACAGGATTAGCGGGATCGGCAATATTCTTGGCCGCAACCGCGCTTACCGCAGCTGGAGCGATGCTCAACCCGACTTGGGCGAGCACTTCTTATGCCGTATTCGCTGTCGATAGCGGCTGCCTGCTCTTGTTGGCCGCGCTGGCGGTACTCAGTAACCGTTTCTGGCCGATCTGGGCAGTTGGGTTCCAGATGGTCGCTGTAGCAACGCATGTCGCCACGCTCTGGATTCCCGAAATTGTGCCCAAAGCATATCAGGCGATGTTGTCGTTCTGGAGCCTCCCTATCCTTTGGGTAATGGTCGCCGGAACGCGCAAGGACAGAAGATATGAGAGGAACACAGTCCGGAGAGGCTGAGTGACTCTAAACTCTACAATTTATTGGGGATGGACGGAGCGCCATTGGCGTTACCGGTTGGGAAACTGCGTCTGTATGACCGAGCTTTTTACAACAATCGAACTTGCCCAGCGCGAGCTGCTTTTGTTCAGCGCGGTCTGGCTGCTGGTCGGTGCAGTCGACGACCTGTGCATCGATCTTATCTGGATCGGGCGCTGGCTTTACCGGCGGCAGGCCTATTACCGGTCGCAACGGCCATTGCGGGCGCACGAACTGCCGGCGAGTGCCACGCCCGGTCTGCTCGCCATATTCATACCCGCATGGGGCGAGGCGGCAGTGATCGGCCCGATGCTGACACACTGCAATCGCGCCTGGTCAAGTAGCAACTGCCAACACCGAATCTATGTTGGCTGCTATCCTAATGACAATGCATCGGTGGCAAAGGTTGTCTCGGCTGCACGGATCAGTTCGAACGTCAGGCTGGTTCTGGTGGGGCACCACGGTCCATCGACAAAGGCAGATTGCCTCAACCGGCTCTGGGAGGCGCTTCTATCGGATGAAATCGCTGGCGGATATAAGGCCAAAGCAGTTGTCCTGCACGATGCCGAAGATGCAGTTCATGCCGATGAGCTCGACATTTTCGACCGGCTCGTCGGCAAAGGCGGGGCGGTACAATTGCCGGTTATTCCCGTTCGAACGCCCGCGTCGCGCTGGATCAGCGGGCATTATTGCGACGAATTTGCCGAAGCGCATGCAAAATCACTTGTGGTACGCGAAGCGCTCGGCGCGTCATTGCCCCTGGCCGGAGTCGCATGCGCCATTGACCGAAACCTGCTTGGGCGAATTGCGCTACAAGCCGAGGGCAAACCGTTCGACGTAGGCAGTTTGACCGAAGATTATGAACTCGGCCTGCGCCTCGGATCCGCAGGCGGGCGAACGATCATGGCGCGGCTGGCTGACCGCAATGGCCAGTTGGCGGGAACCCGGGCCTGTTTCCCCGATACGCTATCGGCGTCCGTGCGACAGAAAACACGCTGGCTAACAGGTATTGCACTCGCTGGCTGGGACCGCCTCGGCTGGCAAGGCAACATTGCCCAGAAATGGATGCTGGTGCACGATCGCCGTTCGATATTTGCCGCTATCGTGTTGGTTATAGCCTATCTTTGCATCGTGCTTACGGCGACGCTGGCGCTTTTCGAGGCGAACGGCCTGCACAAACCCTCCCCGCTGTCGCCTGCTTTGTTTGCGCTTTTGGCGGTGAACGCACTGTTTCTCATCTGGCGGCTAGCAGTGCGCGCAGCGTTCGTCTGGTCGCTATATGGGCCATTCGAAGCCCTATGCTCGATTCCGCGCAGCATCATTGCCAATATCATCGCGATCATGGCGGCGAGGCGAGCTTGTTCAGCCTATTTGCGGCATTGTCTTGGTGCACCACTGCGCTGGGACAAGACCGCACATCACACTGTTCCCGGCCCACTGCGAGGCGATTGAAATGCGCGGGCGACATTTCGGATTTCTCGCGACATTATGCTCGGCATGGATCGCCGCTCGCGTCGGCTTTCTGGCGATATTACCCAAAGACGTTGCGCCGATGGCAAACATCGTTCTTCCTACTCAGGAAGCGAGGTCCGTGATCAACGCTATCGGTGCATCGCTCAAACCCGCAATGACACAATCGCCATCGCGAACTGCCATTGATGTTATTGTGTCAGCACCTCGACAATTTCAGCCAGTGACACAGGATAGCGGTGGGCTAGTGTCGTCAGCTGACCCCTTCGTGGGCAATTTTGAACGACCTGCCACCCGGTCACCATTGACGTCGGCGCTGCAACCGCTGGCCATTATCAATGACAAAAACCCTTGGTCGGTCTACGCATATAGTTTTTTTCGGGATGGCGCACAGGTCGGCGGCAGTATCGGCGGCGGACAATATGGCGGCAGCCAAAGCGGCTTTGTTGGAACATACCGCTTGGACGGTGATACCCAAATCGCGTTACTGCTGCGCGGCGCAATCGCGCATGGCAACACGAACGAACGTGAAATCGGCGCCGGATTGCGTTGGCAGCCAGCGCGCAATATTCCCATCACGCTGACCGCCGAGCGCCGCTTTCGCAACGCCCGAGCGGATGCGTTTGCGGTCTATGTTGCGGGCGGCGTATCGCGAGCAAGCCTGCCGCTCGACTTTCGGCTCGACGCATTTGCGCAAGGTGGCTTGGTCTCGGGCAAAGACGGTGGTGCGTTTTTCGATATGACGGGCAGTGCAGAACGCAGAGTGGCGACATTCGGGAAAACGCCAGTCACACTTGGGGCTGGTATCTGGGGCGGCGGGCAAAAGGGCGTTTTCCGCATCGATGCGGGTCCAACTGTTGGCACTGAAATCCGCCTTGGCCCAGCAAATGTGCGCGTCAACGCCGACTGGCGATTCCGTATCGCCGGCGATGCGAGACCCGCGAGTGGCCCGGCACTCACATTGTCCACCAGTTTCTAAGGCGAAGCCTTTATCCTGCCGCGATATGCCGTTAGGGTTTCGCCGCAGCAATGGATATTTACCTTCCCATCGCCAATTTGTCGGTCAATGCCTTGGTCATCATCCTGTTGGGTGGCGGCGTCGGCATGCTTTCGGGTATGTTTGGTGTCGGTGGCGGGTTTCTGACTACGCCGTTGCTTATCTTCTATGGCATCCCGCCGACGGTCGCCGCAGCGTCGGCCTCGACTCAGGTCACCGGCGCAAGCGTCTCGGGCGTATTCGCGCATATGAAACGCGGCGGAGTGGACTTCCAGATGGGCGCAGTGCTGGTCGTCGGCGGCATGCTCGGTACTGCCGCCGGGGCGGCGATATTCGAATTGCTGGAATCGCTTGGCCAGATCGATACCGTCATCAACATCCTCTACGTGCTAATGCTTGGCAGCATCGGCGGTTTGATGGCAAAGGAAGCATTGGGCAGCGTGCTCGCGGTGCGGGCCGGACGGCCGGTACCTGCGGCCAAACGCCGCCACCACCCGCTTGTCGCCAACCTGCCGATGCGCTGGCGCTTCTATCGCTCGGGATTGTATATTTCACCGCTGGCACCGCTCATTCTCGGCTTTATCACTGGCATCATGACGATGCTTTTGGGCGTCGGCGGCGGCTTCATCATGGTGCCAGCGATGCTCTATTTACTCGGCATGGGCGCGCAGGTTGTCGTCGGCACATCGCTGTTCCAGATCTTGTTCGTTACCATGACCGCAACGATGATGCACAGCCTGACTACAAAGGCAGTCGATATCGTGCTTGCCGTATTCCTACTGATCGGCAGCGTCATTGGTGCACAGATCGGCGCGCGACTCGCGCAGCGCATGCGGCCTGAAAATCTCAGGCTACTGCTTGCCGGAGTTGTCCTGCTTGTTGCCGTCCGCATGGCGCTTGGTCTCGGTTGGCGTCCCGACGAGATTTACACGGTGCAGGCGCTATGAGGCTCCTCTTTGCACTTCTCCTGACTCTCCTGCCTTTTTCCGCAACAGCGCAAAATGTCCCCAAGCTGGTGCCCGATGTGTCGCAGCGGCAAATCGATATTCAGTCGGGCTTCACCGGGGCCGAGCTGCTGTTGTTCGGCGCAATCATCTATCCACGCGGCGTCGCGCCCGAGGGTCAGATCGACGTCGCCGTTGTGTTGCGCGGACCGGCGCGACCGATCACCTTGCGCGAAAAGCAGAAGATTGCCGGCATCTGGATCAACGCCGACAGTAGCGATTTCCGATCGGTCCCGGCCTATTACGCGATTGCCTCCTCGCGCCCGCTCGACAAGATTGTCGATGACAAGACCGCAGCCATCTACGAACTCGGCCTCGACAAGCTGCAACTATCGCCTAGCGGTGAGGTGGATGCAAAGGAACAGCGCCGCTTTTCGAACGGCCTTGTCGATCTCAACCAGCGCGACGGGCTTTTCCGGCAGAACAGCAATAGCGTCGATATCACCGACCAGGTGCTCTACCGCGCGCGGCTTTATGTACCATCGAGCGTGCCGGTCGGCACTTACACCGCCGAAACCTTGCTCATCCGCAATGGCCGGGTCATTGTTGCCGACGACAAGGTCGAGGTGCGCGTGCGCAAAACCGGTTTTGAACAGCTGATTACGGTATTGGCGCGCGATTATTCGCTGTTTTACGGCACGATGGCGGTGTTGGTGTCGCTGCTACTCGGCTGGTTTGCAGGATATATATTCCAGCGGGTTTGAGGCAATCTGCGATGCCCGATAGTAAATAATTCTTTACCTGTCCGCCCTATGCCTTTGGGTTCAAGGTAACGGGGAAGTCGAAGAATATGGATATCACGGGAAATCACCAATTTTCCTCAGGGACGCCTGTTGAAAGTGGCGGATCGGCTGCGTCGCTGACTTCGGTTCCGATTTCACACGGGATTCGCGCACCCGAACCGGCAGCCCCGCCACCAGCGTCAGCGCCTTCGACGCTGCACCATATCGGCTATGTAATGGAAATTGCAGGGTCCGGATCCCAGGTAACACTGGACGCGCAGGTGCTGCACGAACTGGTTAGCCATAGCGACCCAAGCATTGCCATGGCGGGCCAAGTCGGGAGCCAGATCAAAATCCGCGTCGGCAACACCTGGCTTCTCGCCAGCATCCGCACACAGAAACTGCATACTGCAGAACATGGCGCGATCCTCGCTGCCGTCGACTTCCTCGGCGAAGGCGATGAAGAGAAACTAACCGGCAAAATCTACAATTTCCGCCGAGGTGTCACACGCTATCCGGTCCCGGGCAGCGAAGTCTATGCCGTCTCCAGCTCCGATATGAAGCAGGTCTATGCTGCCGATTCCCGCGCGCATGTCGAAATCGGCACTGTATTTCCGACCAAAGATATTCGCGGCGCACTCTATGTTGACGCCATGCTCGGCAAGCATTTCGCGTTGTTGGGGTCGACCGGTACGGGTAAGTCTACCAGCGCCGCCTTGATCCTCCACAAAATCTGCGACATCGCGCCTGAAGGCCATATCGTGATGATCGACCCGCACGGCGAATACTCAGCGGCGTTCAAACACAACGGCGCGTTGTTCGACGTCAACAATCTCAACATGCCTTATTGGATGATGAACTTCGCCGAACATGTCGAAGTGTTCGTCACTTCGAACGGCGACGACAAACAGATCGACAGTGACATCCTTGCGCGTTGCCTGTTACAGGCGCGCTCCAAGAACCGCATCGCCGAAAGCATCGGTAAGCTGACCGTCGATGCGCCGATTCCCTATTTGCTCTCAGACCTCACCAACATCATCCAGACCGAAATGGGCAAGCTCGACAAGGCGACCAACAGCGCACCGTTCATGCGCCTCAAAGGCAAGATCGAGGAACTGAAGGCCGACCCGCGCTATAACTTCATGTTTTCAGGGATGCTCGTCGGCGACACGATGGCCGATTTTGTCGGCAAGATTTTCCGCCTGCCATCGGGCGGCAAGCCAATCTCGATCATCGACGTATCGGGCGTACCGTCGGATATTACCTCAACCGTGGTCGCGGTGTTATCGCGGCTTGTGTTCGATTACGCCATCTGGTCGCGCAACGAACCGCAGCGGCCGATATTGCTCGTCTGCGAAGAGGCGCACCGTTACATTCCGTCGGACCGCGTATCGAAGGATAGCGCAGTTCGCTCCGTGCTCGAAAGAATTGCCAAGGAAGGCCGCAAATATGGCGTCTCGCTTGGCCTAATAACCCAGCGGCCGTCCGATCTCGCTGAAGGCGTACTGTCGCAATGCGGCACGATTATTTCGATGCGCCTCAACAACGACCGCGACCAGGCCTTCGTCCGCGCCGCCATGCCCGAAGGCGCGCGCGGGTTTCTCGATTCCATCCCCGCCTTGCGTAACCGCGAATGCATCATCTGCGGCGAAGGTGTCAGCATCCCGATCCGCGTCGCGCTCGACAATCTCGAAGAAGAAAAACGTCCGGCATCGGAAGATCCGCTGTTCAGCCAGCTCTGGCAAGAAACGGGCGGCGAAGCTGAGATATTGGAGCGGGTTGTGAGAAGGTGGCGCGCGCAGGGGCGGTAAATCTAAGGCTGCCGCCGCTCGAACGGTTTCAACCCCCGCCCCAACCGGTTAGCGCCCAGCGCGATCCGGTCGCCTGACCAGTCTGCCAGAAACACCGTCTCGCGCTCAACCCCCGGCGCGATGCTCGCTTCGTTGGCGCTTATCGCGAGGCCTGCGCTGGTGTTGACCCTGCCTTCGGGGGCGACGGTGATGAAGGCGCTGTAATTTTCCTTCGACGCGCCTTGAACGAACACATTACGCGCGATCTGGCCGACCGCACCGCCGGGTAGGTCGATCATGTAATTGGTTTCGCGGCCTCTGGTATCGTCAAAGGCATTGTCGGTGATCGACACGCGGGCGGCACGACTTTTGATATAATGGCCACCATTGCCGCGTTCAAACCGGCTGTTGGTTACCGTCAGCGAGCCATAATCGCCGATGTAGATGCTATGCGCGCAACTCAATCCGCGGTCGCATCGGCCAAGCCCGGAGAAAGTAGAGCGGTCGATTTTGATTGAGCCTGATTTGTCCTCGGCGGTCAAAATGCCCTGCTCGCTGTTGCGGAAAATGGCGCGGGTTACCGTGAGGTCGCCCTTTTCAAGGCGGATGCCGGCGCCATTGGCATCGGGCACACGCATGTTCTGGAAGATGATGCCGTCGATGCTTGCCGCCTCGCCACGCAGCACGAGCGCGGCTTTGCCTTCGCAGGTCGTTCCGTCAAAAACCGTTTGGCCGGGGATCGACGCGCGGAAGGCAACCACACCGGATTTTTGGATGGCGCATTGGCGATAGCTGCCCGGCGCAATGATAATCGTGCCTTCGCCCGCGCCAATCGAGTCCACCGCCTGTTGCAAATTGGCATAATTCCGACCCGTTTCGGCGTTCTGGAAAGGCGCGCCGGACTGAGCCGAAGCGGCAGTGGCATACAAAGCGGCGGTAAGGACGAGCGAGATATTCTTCATGGGCTTTTGTCCCGGTTTATGTTGCCGCCATTCTAGGCCAGCCATCTGCTATCTATCCAGCCGATTAACCAACGCTGAAACCCGCCGTCCCTTTGGGGGACAGCAGCGTATCTATTCGTTGAGGTTAGGACGCAGATATTGCCGCGCCCGGTCAAGCTCCAGCCCGCGCCGCGCTGCATAATCCGCGACCTGATCCTCACCGATTCGAGCCACGCCGAAATATTCCGACTCCGGATGGCCGAAGTAAAAGCCACTGACCGCTGCCGTCGGCAGCATGGCAAAGCTTTCGGTCAGTGTGATGCCCGTCTTGTGCGTCGCGTCGAGCAGGTCAAACAGGATGGGCTTCAGACTATGGTCGGGACAGGCGGGATAGCCCGGCGCAGGCCGGATGCCCCGATATTCCTCGCGGTTCAGCGCTTCCATCGTGAACTGTTCATCGGGCGCATAGCCCCACAATAACTTGCGGACATGCTCGTGCATACGTTCTGCGAAGGCTTCCGCCAGCCGGTCGGCGAGTGCCTTCAGCATAATGTCCGAATAATCGTCGATGTTGGCCTTGAACTGCGCCAGATGCGTCCCGATACCGTGGCCGGTCGTGACTGCAAAGCCACCGATCCAGTCGCCATCGCGGCTGATGAAATCGGCAAGGCACATATTGGCCTTGCCCTCGCGCTTGGCGATTTGCTGACGAAGGAACGGCAGGCGGATATGCGCTTCGGTCTGTTCACAGTAGACGACGACATCGTCACCATCGCGCCAACATGGCCACAGTCCAGCCACGCCCTTGGCGCGCAGCCACTTTTCGCTGACGATCTTGTCGAGCATTGCATTGGCATCGGCAAACAATCCGGTCGCGCTTTCGCCGACTACAGGGTCTGTCAAGATAGCCGGATAGGTGCCGTGTAATTCCCATGCCCGGAAAAAGGGCGTCCAGTCGATATATTTGCGCAGGTCATCCAGGTCCCAATCGTCATAGACATGGACGCCGGGCTTCGACGGCGGCGCGGGCTTCAAGCTTTCGTCAATTTCGAAGGCATTGACCCGTGCTTCTTCAAGCGTCGCCAGCGGCTTTGCGGTTTTGCCTGCGCGAGCGATGCGAATATGGTCATATTCAGCGCGGGTATCGGCGACGAACTTGTCGGCCATCGTTTCACTGACGAGCGTGCCCGCGACCCCCACCGCGCGCGATGCGTCAAGCACATGGATGACGGGGCCAGAATAAACCGGCTCGATCCGCAAAGCCGTATGCGTCTTTGAAGTAGTCGCACCGCCGATCATCAGTGGCATTGTCATGCCTGCCTTCTGCATTTCTTCGGCTACGGTTACCATTTCGTCAAGCGACGGCGTGATGAGGCCCGAAAGACCGATCATATCAGCATCATTCTCGTTTGCAGCTTTCAGGATTTCTGGCCAAGGCACCATCACGCCCAGATCGACTATTTCAAAGCCGTTACATTGCAGCACGACACCGACGATATTCTTCCCGATATCATGGACGTCGCCCTTCACGGTCGCCATGATGATCTTGCCTTTGCCTTTCGCGCCGACTTCTTTTTCAGCCTCTATATAAGGGAAGAGATGCGCGACCGCTTTCTTCATGACGCGCGCGGATTTCACCACCTGCGGCAGGAACATCTTTCCTGAGCCGAACAAGTCGCCAACGACATTCATGCCGTCCATCAGCGGCCCCTCAATGACCTCAATGGGGCGTCCGCCTGCTGTCTTGATCGCTAAACGCGCTTCTTCGGTGTCGTCAACAATATGCGCATCGATGCCCTTCACCAGCGCATGTTCGAGGCGTTTCTTGACCTCCCAGCCACGCCATTCAGCCTCGGCCTTTTCTTGCGCGACGTCGGTGCCGCGATATTTTTCGGCCAGCGTAATCAAACGCTCGGTCGCATCGGGATCGCGGTTGAGAATGACATCTTCGCACGCCACGCGCAGTTCGGGGCCAATATCGTCATAGATATCGAGCTGGCCCGCGTTGACGATCGCCATATCCAGCCCTGCCGGAATCGCGTGATAGAGAAAGATCGAATGCATCGCGCGGCGCACCGGTTCGTTACCCCGGAAGCTGAACGACAGGTTCGAAAGCCCGCCCGAATAATGCGCGTGCGGGCACAGGACGCGCAGTTCCTTCAAAGCCTCGATAAAGTCGACGCCGTAATTATTATGCTCCTCGATGCCGGTCGCCACCGCGAAAATATTGGGATCGAAGATGATATCCTCTGGCGGAAACCCAATGCCAACGAGCAAATCATACGCACGTTTGCAGATTTCGACCTTGCGCTGCTGCGTATCGGCTTGTCCGGTCTCGTCGAAAGCCATCACGACCACTGCCGCACCATAGGCCATGCACAGGCGCGCATGATGCAGGAACGCTTCTTCGCCTTCCTTCATCGAAATCGAATTGACGATTGGTTTACCCGAAACACATTTCAGGCCAGCCTCGATCACGCTCCATTTGGAGCTGTCAATCATCAACGGAACGCGCGCGATGTCAGGTTCAGCGGCGATGCGCTTGATGAATGTCGTCATCGCTTCATGTGCGTCGAGCAGGCCTTCATCCATGTTGATGTCGATAATCTGCGCGCCATTTTCAACCTGATCGCGCGCGACTTCGACCGCGGCTTCGTAGTCGCCCGCAAGGATCAGCTTCTTGAATTTGGCGCTACCGGTCACATTGGTGCGCTCGCCGATATTGACGAAACGGGAGGAATTTTGAGTCATATTATCTTTTCTGGCTCAGGCGGCCATGACGAAGGGTTCGAGGCCCGCGAGGCGGGTAACTATGGGAGCGGTTGGAATCTGGCGCGGCGCTCGGTCTTCGACTGCCCTGGCAATCGCAGCGATATGTGCAGGCGTAGTGCCGCAACATCCACCGACTATATTGACCAATCCGTCGTCGAGCCACTGTCCAATCAGCGCTGCAGTCGTTTCAGGCAGTTCGTCATATTCGGCCAAATCGTTCGGCAGACCGGCGTTCGGGTAGGCCATAACGAGCGCGTCGGCCTGCTTTGATAGCGCCGCAAGGTGCGGGCGCAACAGGTCGGCTCCGAAAGAGCAATTGAGCCCGATAGTGAGCGGCTTCACATGCCGGATTGCGGCCCAGAACGCCTCGACGGTATGCCCCGACAGATTGCGGCCCGCCATGTCGGTGATAGTCATCGATATCATCAACGGCACATCGCGCCCCGACGCTGCGGCTGCTTCTTGTGCAGCCATCGCGGCGCATTTGGCATTGAGCGTGTCAAAAATTGTCTCAATCAACAGAAAATCAACGCCACCTTCGATCAGCGCATCGCATTGCTCGCGGTACACGCCCTTCAGATAGTCAAAATCTATCTCGCGAAAGCCCGGGTCGTTGACGTCGGGCGAAAGCGAAAGCGTCTTGTTGGTCGGGCCGATCGATCCGGCCACAAACCGCCGCTTGCCATCTTTCGCTTCGGCGGTGTCGCAGCATTCCCGAGCAATCTTGGCGGACTGCAAGTTCAGTTCGCGCACCAGATGTTCGCAACCATAATCGGCCATGCTAATCTTGGTACCGCTAAAGGTATTGGTTTCGATCATGTCCGCACCGGCGTCGAGATAGGCGCTGTGGATGGCCTTGACGATATCAGGCCGCGTAATGGACAGCAGGTCGTTATTGCCTTTCTGGTCATGCGTCACTTCAAGCGATCCGCGATAATCGGCTTCGGTGAGTTTGTAGCCCTGAATGGCTGTTCCATAGCCACCGTCGAACACCAATATCTGCTGCGCCGCGCGCGCAACAAAATCTTCACGGGCACTCATGCCGCTTGCTCCTTCAGCGAAACTGCCGGGCGTTTGCCCAACAGGTGGCAGATTGCGTAGGACAATTCTGCGCGATTGAGGGTGTAGAAATGGAAGTCGCGAACACCGCCTGCATAGAGTCTGCGGCACAATTCTGCTGCGATGGTAGCCGCAACCAATTGCCGTGCAGGCGGATGATCGTCGAGCCCTTCAAACAGACGCGCCATCCATGACGGGATAGCTGTTCCGGTCATATTTGACATCCGGGTGATCGCGGCGAAGTTTGAAACCGGCATGATACCCGGAACAATCTCTGCATCGATTCCTGCCGCCGCGACCGCATCGCGGAACCGGAAAAACGTTTCAGGTTCGAAGAAAAACTGAGTAATCGCCCGGCTTGCTCCGGCATCCAGCTTGCGCTTCAAAAAGTCGATGTCGGTTGCAGCAGACAATGCTTCGGGATGGGTTTCGGGATAGGCGCTTACCGATATCTCGAACGGGTGCAGCTTGCTCAATCCTTCGACCAGCTCCGCCGCGCCGGTATAACCGTCTGGATGGGGCACAAATTTACCGTCGGAATTTGGTGCGTCGCCGCGTAACGCCACAATATGCCGGACTCCTGCCTCCCAATAAGCATTGGCGACATCGGCGATTTCGGCTTTCGATGCCTCAACGCAAGTCAAATGCGCCGCTGCCGGAATGTTCGTTTCGCGAGCAATGCGTGCCACAGTATTGTGCGTGCGCTCACGCGTAGTTCCACCGGCGCCGTAGGTCACTGACACGAAGCGCGGTTCGAGCGGAGCCAGAGTTATTACCGAATCCCATAGCTGCTCCTCCATCTTCTCTGTTTTTGGCGGGAAAAATTCAAAACTGATTTCGCAGTCGCCTGGGAGCCCTGCAAACAATGGACTTGCCAAAGCGCGACTTGCTTCCTGCATCTGCGCAAGAGGGAGTATCATGCAACTATCCTTAGTTTGTTATTGCCGGTGGCAGGCAATTGGCCCTGTTTGCAACCCATCCAGACCTTTACAGCCAAAGCCCCACTATCCAACGCGACCTGCTTTTCGAGGTCAACGCCGTTGGATTGGAAAGCATTTGTGATCAGTTCGTCGGCAAATCCCAGTCGGGCATGAGCATGCACAGTACGAAGTTCCTCGTGATCATGTGCCGCAAAATCGACGATGATCAGCCGTCCCTGCGGCGCCATCACGCGCGCGGCCTCCGCTATCACACCTTCGGGATGTTGTGCATAATGCAGGACCTGATGAAAAATGACCGTGTCGAACTCATCTGAACCGAATGGCAACGCGTTGAAGTCACCGAGCAGGATTTCAACTTTGGCTGCAACGCCAGCATCGATATTGGCCAATTTCGCGCGAGCGAGCCGCAACATCTCAGTGCTGTTATCAAGTGCGACAAAATGATCTGCCTCGGCTGCAAACAGTTCGATCATCCTGCCTGTTCCAGTACCAACATCAAGCACGGTACCCAACGGGACGGCACGCAAGATTTCGCTGATCGCATCCTCCACGTCTGACTCCGCGACATGAAGCGACCGCAATGAATCCCATTCTTCTGCATGTGCAGCAAAATAAGCAGCTGCCATCTCGGTGCGGGCAGTCCGCACTTCCTCGAGCTTTGCAACATCCCGTTGGAACGCCTTGCTTTGCGTGAAATCGGTTCCGGCCAACAAAGAATCCAGCCTGCCGCCAATAAGCACCGGGCCGGGTCGCATGAATACCCAGCTTCCTTCTTTGCGGCGGTCCAAGATGCCCGCTTCGTTCAATATCCGGACATGACGTGAAACCCTAGGCTGGCTCTGGCCAAGAATTTGTACCATTTCGCCGACAGAAAGCTCTAGTCGAAGCACGAGATAAATGATTCGCAACCGCGTGGGGTCGGCGAGCGCACGCATAATGCTTAGCAAATCATTCATTCGCAATCATATAAAGAAATCTTTATATGAAGTCAATTGGCTCAATTCAGCCATGTTTTCTACCTTTAAGGTTGAGTTTGGCGTGAATATCGGCGCTCTCGTCGCATAAGCGTCAAAAACCCGATTGCCATGAAAAAATGAAGCGGCTAGAGGGGCAAGCCGCAGGTATTGCTGCACTCGTTGTTGTGTGCCTGTCAGGTTTTCAATAAGTTTTGCTAGGGGGTTTTCCCAAATGAAGAAAATTGCTGTATCTCTCGTTCTCGCCGCTTCGCTCGGCCTGGCTGCTTGCTCGGGCGCCGAAGAAGCAACCACAGAAGCAACTGACGCAACTGCTGAAACAACCGACGCTGCTGCTGAAACCGCTGTAGAAGGCGCTGAAGCTGCAACCGACGCTGCTGCAACTGCAACTGACGCAACTGCCAAGGCTGGTGAAATGGCCGACAAGGCTGGCGAAATGGCTGACAAGGCCGGTGACGCTGCTGCAACGGCTGGCGAAGCTGCTGACGCTGCGAAAGAAGCTGCGAAGTAATTCGCAACTTTAGCGCAAGCTGAATAATAGGGCCGTCCTGTTCGCAGGGCGGCCTTTTTATTTGTCTGCATTGCGGTTAGTCAGAATATATGTTTCGCCTAGCGACCATGATGTTATTGCTCTTCCTGAACGCCTGCGGCGATGGCGCGAGTGAACCGGGGCCGGGCGGCGTTAGTACAGAGGATGCAAAGGCGCTCGATCAGGCGGCAGAAACACTCGACGCCGAATCCGCCAATCCAGACAAATGAATCAGCGTTGGTGGTAAAGCGCCACGGTTCGCGACACGAATTGCATGAACTCCATACGCGCCGGGACAGAGGCAGTCGTGCTCCCCATCATCACGGCAACGGCATAGCGCGTGCCATCAGGTGCGGTCATGATACCGATATCGTTATAGCCGGTCGAAACGGGCGAGAGCACCTGCCCGGTCCCTGTCTTGTGCAAAAACCGCCAGCCAGTCGGCACTCCAGCCTTCAACCGGTTCGGACCGCTGCTTGTACGCGACATGATATCCAGCATCAGCCGCGTGGATGATGCGGACAGCAATTCACCCTTTGCGAGCTTGGCGAGGGCGCGCACGATCGCTTCTGGACTGGCACCGTCCACTGGGTCGGCAAGGTAGCGATCGAGTGCCGCTTTCCGGGTCGCATAAGGCACGGCGTCGCGCGCAGCGTAAAAGCTTCGCCCGATAGAATATTGCTGCTGCCATTCGAGGCCGGCAACCCCGCTTTGCAGCAACCGTTCCCCGGGACCGAATCGGATAGCGCCTAAATTCTTGCGGGCGATAAAGCTACGAACAGCTTGCGGACCACCGGCGGTTCGTAACAGCGAATCATTTGCGGTATTGTCACTTGCCCGGATCGCCTGTTCAAGCAGGCTGAGGACGCTCTCTTCAATCTGGCCGTTGGCAAGCACACGGTCGCGAATCGGCTGATGAAACACCGCGAGATCGTCGCGCGTTATCCGCACTGGCTGGTCAAGGCGCAGCTTACCCTGATCGACTTGGTCGAGCACGGTCAGCGCGACCCAGGTTTTCGACACGCTTTGCTGCGGGAAAAGTTCGTTCAGGCGCTTGCCGGTTACCCAATCGCCGCCGTCGATGCGCATGATGGCAACACCGGTTTTGCCGGGAAAAAGCCGCCATTGGTCATTGATCAGATTTTCCAGACCCTCCGGTGGCTGCCCGACGGCAGGCCGTGCCGGTTCGGGCATCGCTGGGCGAGGCCCCGGGGCAGGGGTCGGCACCGGACGCGAAGCAGGCGCTGTTGGTTTAGACACTGGCCGCGGTGGCGTCTGATCTGCTGCGACACATGCAGAAAGGAGCAACGACAAAGTCGCCGCCACGATTGTCATGCGACCATGCTTGGGGCTGGTTCTTATCCAACCTGCTTTTTTCGAAATCATATTCGAAACGTTAGCGGTTAAAATCTGTCCGGGACATTGCCAATATAAAATTTGCGACGAACGATTCTCTGCTGTCGGCCAAGCGATTGGGGCAATATTTACAATGTATTGCAGGATTAGCTTGACCTGAAACGCGGTCCGTTGTTGTCCTGCCTATCTGATCAAAATCGCGGGTGAGTAATATGGACGGCATTTTTATTGGCAAAAGCGGTAACGGACCCGAAGCGCTCAACCTGAAGCGCGCAAACCGCCACGGCTTGATTGCAGGCGCCACCGGCACCGGCAAGACCGTGACATTGCAGGGATTGGTGGAAGGGTTTTCGGCAGCAGGCGTCCCTACGTTTGTCGCCGATGTAAAGGGCGACCTGTCGGGATTGGCGATGGCCGGTTCACCGCAGACCAAGACGCATGAAATTTTTGCCGGACGCGCCGCTGAGATCGAACAATCCGATTGGGCTTACAAAGACAATCCGACGCAATTCTGGGATCTGTTCGGTGAACAGGGGCATCCGATTCGTACCACTGTCTCCGAAATGGGGCCACTTCTGCTATCGCGGCTGATGGACCTCAACGAAGTGCAGGAAGGCGTACTCACCATCGCCTTCCATGTTGCCGACAAGGAAGGGCTGCTCATGCTCGACCTAGACGATTTGCAGGCGATGCTGGTGAATTGCGGGGAGCGCGCCGATGAATTGACGCTCGAATATGGCAATATCTCGAAGCAGTCGGTGGGAAGCATCCAGCGCTCGTTACTGCAATTGCGCACTCAAGGTGGCGAACATTTCTTCGGCGAGCCATCCCTCGAACTTGAAGATTTCATTACCTTTGATGATGGCGGTCGCGGTGTAGTCAACATCCTTGCCGCCGACAAATTGATGTCGAGTCCCAAGCTTTATTCGACGTTTCTGCTATGGCTCCTTTCCGAACTGTTCGAAAACTTTCCCGAAGTCGGCGATCCGGAAAAGCCGAAACTCGTATTCTTCTTCGACGAAGCCCATTTGCTTTTCAACGACGCGCCCAAGGCGTTACTTGAGAAAATCGAACAGGTCGTGCGGCTTATCCGTTCGAAAGGCATTGGGGTCTATTTCATAACGCAGAATCCTATCGACATTCCCGATACCGTTGCGGCGCAACTCAACAACCGGATCCAGCACAAGCTGAACGCCTTTACGCCCCGTGACCAGCAGGCCGTCAAGTCCGCCGCCGAAACCTTCCGGCCAAACCCGGACCTTGATGTGGCCCAAGTCATTACCGAACTGAAGATCGGCGAAGCATTGGTATCGCTGCTGTTGCCAGACGGTTCGCCATCTATGGTGCAGCGGACGCTAATTAAGGCCCCCGCGAGCCGAGTGGGACCCCTCAGCCCGCAGGAGCGGGGCATCATGATCCAGACTGACGCCATCGGCGATAAATATGACACGCTGATCGATCGCGAATCGGCTGAAGAAATTTTGGCGGCGAAGGGTGCACAGGCTTTTGCGGCAGCGGATGAAGCCAAGGCGCAAGCGACTGCCGACAAGGAAGCAGCCATCGCAGCCAAGGAAAAGGCCAAGGCCGATGCAATTGCTGCGAAAGAGCTGGCCCGACAACAAGCCGCTGCGGCGCGCGAAGCGGCTAAGCCAAGCATGGCTGAAAAGTTGGTACAATCCGCGGCACGCTCTGCCGCGACTTCGGTCGGGCGGCAAGTTGCGGGGAAACTGGGCGGCCAGTTGTTACGCGGATTGTTGGGCGGTCTGTTTAAATAGACCGTTCAACCACGCCCGCGATACGGGGCCACGCCCTGGTCCGGAAGCCACAGGCCTTTGGGAGGCTCACCTGACTGCCAGAACACGTCGATGGGGATGCCGCCTCTTGGATACCAGTACCCGCCGATCCGCAGCCACTGGGGCTTCATTTCGTTAAATAACCGCTGGCCGATTCCTACGGTACAATCCTCGTGAAACGCGGCATGATTGCGGAACGAGCCCAAAAACAATTTAAGTGATTTCGATTCGACGATTGTCTTGTGGGGCGCATAATCGATAACCAGATGCGCGAAATCCGGCTGTCCGGTGACCGGGCAGAGCGACGTAAACTCCGGTGCAGCGAAGCGGGTGAGAAAAAGCGCCCCGGGGCGTGGATTGGGCACATAATCAAGCTGCGCTTCATCGGGCGACGCCGGGAGCGCGCTTTGTTGGCCTAGAAAGGTAGTTTTAGGTTGGTCGTTCATATCGCCGCATTTAGCCCCTTCACCGCGCGATGCAAACCGCTCATGTCATCTCGCACGGGCATTCATCCGCTGTTCAGTGCGCGGCGCATTGAGGGAGGAAAACGGTTCAGGGTTATGAAGGTCGGCATTATGGCGCGAATCGCGCTTCCAATCATATTATCGTGGGTGATCGCGAGTTCGGCTGTGGCCCAGGACGCGCTTCCTGAAACACCGCCCGAATTGCGCGATTTCCGGCTCGACCCGGAGCGCCCCGCGCCACAACCGACACCCAAACCCGAAACACAACCACCGCCGGTGGCGCCGACATTAGAGCCGCAATCGCAACCGGCGGCACCGCGCGACCGGACCAGCGCCGCTTCGCCGACCCGCCAGCCGAGCCGTTCAGTCCGTGATGTCGACCGCAACACCGCCAACGAGGACGGTCTACCTCCTGCCGACATAGCGGTTGAACCGACCGCGGAAGTAGTTAGGCCACCGCTCCTAGAGACTGCTCCCATCGCCAAAACGCGAGTTCCGGCAGCGGCACCGTCCGCAATCGCATGGTGGCAGATTGCGGCAGCCTTGCTTGCGGCGCTGGCCTTGCTCGGTAGCTGGCTGTTTTTGCGCAAAGGGCGCAAGAAAGGCATCGAGAAAGCAGATTTCGCCGTCGCCGAACCACTTGTCCCTCATCCGCTTGCCGCTCCTGCACCGCAAGTTGCGCCAACAATCGTCGAAAATGCCCGACGCCCACGTCTTTCGCTCGAATTCATTCCCGACAAAGCCACTCTCGGCTTCAACGCGTTGACGCTCAAGGGCCAGTTGCGGGTGGTGAATGAAGGCGATGCGTCCGCCATCGACATGCAACTGCGCGCGACGATGATTTCAGCCAATCAGCAGCAGAGCGAGACAATTGCGGCATTTCATGGCGGCGCAATCCCGATAATGCCTAATCCGCTAGGCGAGGCCAACGCAGGCGAGCGGTTAGCAGTGGATATTGAAATGTCGTTGCCGGTCAACGAGCTCGACAGCTATTCGGTAGGTGAACGCAAAATTTTCGTGCCTGTCATGCTCGTCAATATCGCATATGCGTGGGTTGGCGGTAACGATGATATTACGATGGCTTGGATGGTCGGACGCGAAAGCGAACCGCAGCAGCCGAAAATGGGGCCGTTGCGGCTTGACCTTGGACCACGAAGCTTTTCTCCTTTGGGTCAGAGACCGATCTACGCCTGAATCCCGTATCGCAGCTGAGCGGCCATCGAGTTAATGCCGCGCCATGAAAACGCTCATTCCGGTTCTCGGAGACCAGCTCAGTCTCAACCTGTCATCCTTGGCCGATGCAGACCCATCGAACACCGTTATCCTGATGGTCGAGGTCAGCGAAGAGACGGGCTATGTCGCGCACCATAAGGCCAAGCTGGCCTATATCCTCTCAGCCATGCGGCACCACGCTGTGGCGTTGCGCGCCGACGGGTGGCAGGTCGATTATGTCGAGCTGGACGATCCGGAAAATAGCGGCAACTTTACCGGAGAAGTTGCCCGCGCCATCGAGCGTCACGCGCCGACGGCCATCAGAGTTACCGAAGTCGGCGAATGGCGTGTGAAAGCGATGCTCGATATTTGGGCCGAACGCTTCGATGTGCCGGTCAATATCCTGCCCGATGATCGCTTCCTTTGCGACCATGCCGAGTTCGAAACTTGGGCAGACGGTCGCAAGCAATTGCGGATGGAGTTTTTCTATCGCGACATGCGCCGCAAATCTGGTTTGCTGATGGACGGCGACAAGCCTGCTGGCGGACAGTGGAATTTCGACGCCGAGAACCGCAAGGCAGCAAAAAATGATTTGGTGATACCAAGGCCGCTGCACTTCGAACCAGACGCGATCACGTGCGAAGTGATCACGATGGTCGAAGCGCGCTTTCCGGACAATATGGGGCGAACAACAAGTTTCGGTTTTGCCGTTACTCGTGCCGATGCATTGAAACAGCAGGACCATTTTCTCGCCCACGCGCTTCCACAGTTCGGCGATTATCAGGACGCGATGCTCTCCGGCGAGCCTTTTCTCTGGCATTCCATCCTGTCCCCCTACATCAATTCCGGCCTTCTCGATCCGCTGGAATTGTGCCGCGAGGTTGAGGCTCGCTATTGTAATGGCCTAGTGCCAATCAACGCTGCCGAAGGCTTCATCCGCCAGATCATCGGCTGGCGCGAATATGTGCGGGGAATTTATTGGCTCGCGGGGCCAAATTATGTCGAGCAGAACGAGCTGAGTGCAAATCGCGATCTGCCTTCATTCTACTGGACCGGCAAGACCGATATGCACTGTCTTTCGCAAGCCATCGGGCAGACGTTAGAATACGCCTATGCCCACCATATCCAGCGATTGATGATCACAGGCAACTTTGCATTGTTGTCCGGTATCGACCCAAAGCAAGTACATGAATGGTATCTGGCAGTCTATGCCGATGCTTATGAATGGGTCGAGCTGCCCAACACACTGGGTATGAGCCAGTTCGCCGATGGCGGGATGCTCGCGTCCAAACCTTATGCGGCGAGCGGCGCCTATATAAACCGCATGTCTGATTATTGCGGGAACTGTCGTTACGACGTCAGGCAACGTGTTGGACCCGACGCCTGCCCGTTCAATTCGCTCTATTGGGATTTCATTGCGCGCAACGATGGCAAACTGAACGGGAACCCGCGAATGGCGATGCCGTACAAGAATTGGCAGCGGATGGATAAGGCCAACCAAATTGCGTTGCGCCAACAGGCACAGCAATTTCTCGAAAGGCTCGACTAGCGCGGAAAACTGATTATCTTGCAGCGCACAAGAATCACAAAAGACGGGTAAGGGACGAACATGGAAATTCTCGTAAGCACCGAATGGTTGGCCAAGGAAATCGGTGCGTCCGATCTGCGCGTCGTTGACGCAACATGGTTCATGCCCGATGCGGGCCGCAACTCGCGTGCAGAATATGAAGGCGGACACATACCGACTGCGGTTTTCCTGGACCTTGAAGAATTGGCAGACTCCAACAGCAGCCTTCCCAATACGCTCCCGCCCGCTGAGAAATTTGCCAGCCGAATGCAATCGCTTGGCCTGGGCGATGGCAGCCGGATCGTTGTTTACGACGACAGCCCGTTTAAATCGGCAAACCGCGCGTGGTGGATGCTGACATTGTTCGGCGCACACGATGTTGCTGTGCTCGATGGCGGCATAGCCAAATGGAAGGCAGAAGGCCGTCCGCTCGAAACGGGCAAACCTGCGCTGCGCCACCGGCACTTCACCGTCTGGAAGGATGACAAAGCGGTCAAGACCAAGGCTGATATGCTCGCAAATCTTCACAGCAAGGGCGCCGAAGTGGTTGATGCCCGAGGCGCAGGTCGCTTCACCGGAGAAGAAGCCGAACCGCGCCCTGAAATGGCATCGGGCCACATCCCGGGCAGCCGCAACCTGCCTTATAGCAATCTCTATAATGCCGACGGTACCTGGAAACGCGGCGATGATCTGGTCGCGGCGTTCAAACAGGCTGGCGTTAATCTCGATAAGCCGATGATCACCACTTGCGGCTCGGGTATGACCGCTGCAGTTGTGCTGTTCGGTGCACGCCTCACCGGCAAACAGGATGTCGCGTTGTACGACGGCAGCTGGTCCGAGTGGGGCCTCGACAAGGATACACCCAAGGCACAGGGTGCGGCTTGAGCTCTGACAGGCCGCAAAAGCCAGCCACAAAAATTGTCACCGGCGGGCGCAACAAAAAGCTGACCGGCCCAGTGGTCAATACGCCGGTTTGGCGGGCAAGCACGCATCTATATGACGATGTTGCTTCGCTCGAAGCTGGTAAGAAATCGAACGAGGATGGCCGCTTCTTCTACGGCCGTCGGGGTTCGCCAACCCAATGGTCGCTATCCGAAGCGTTGACTGCGATGGAGCCGGGTGCGCATGGTACGATGCTCTATCCGTCTGGCGTCGCGGCGATTTCCTGCGCGTTGCTTTCGGTACTGAAGCCCGGGGACGTGCTGCTGATGACCGATAATGCTTATGACCCGAGCCGCGCTTTTGCAGATGGCTTCCTCAAACGCTTCGGAGTCGAAACGCGCTATTTCGATCCTATGACCACCGACATTGCCGGATTGTTTTGCGAAAGGACCAAAGCGATCCTGCTCGAGACCCCAGGCAGCCTGACCTTTGAAGTGCAGGATGTACCCTCTATCTGCGCCGAAGCAAAAAAGCGTGGCATTGTTACTTTGCTCGACAACACCTGGGCCACGCCGTTCTTTTTTACGGCGTTGGACAAAGGCGTCGACATGGCCGTTCTCGCCGCAACAAAATATATTGTCGGCCATAGCGATGTAATGATCGGTAGCGTGACTACCACAGAGAAATACTGGGCCCGTCTTCGCCAGACCGCACAGCAACTAGGTCAAGTCGTGTCGCCGGACGACGCCTATCTTGCCAATCGGGGGCTCCGCACTTTGGCAGTTCGAATGAGGGCGCATGAGGCGTCGGCGTTAAAAATCGCTCATTGGCTCGATGACCGGGCCGAAGTCGAAACCGTGCTCCACCCGGCACTCCCCGATTGTCCCGGCCACGAAATCTGGAAACGTGATTTCACAGGCTCGGCAGGGCTTTTCTCCTTTGTGTTGAAAGGCAGCAAAGCC
>JANLSY010000134.1:0-8891 GCA_031362665.1 Sphingomonadales bacterium | reverse complement strand
CGCACACGGCTTTCGAAGCTCAACCCCAAATCATCGGCCAAGGTTGCCGACCGCTTGCTCGAAGCATGCGAACGCAACCTGTGGACGCCCGATGCCGAAACACTCGCTGGCCTGAAAGCCGCCAGCAACGAACTAGAGGACCGGCTCGAAGGCCTGGTCCCCGCAGAATGAACGGAGCAGAAATATGACACTCAATCTTTTGGACACCGCCCCCCCCGATGGCGAAGGCAGCGTTCAGGTTGCGCTTGATCCGAGCGACAAGATTACAAGTGCGAAGGTTTTTGCGGTGTATGGCAAGGGCGGGATAGGCAAGTCGACGACGTCGTCCAACCTGTCGGCGGCGTTTTCGAAACTTGGTCACCGCGTATTGCAAATCGGTTGCGATCCCAAGCATGACTCGACCTTCACGCTGACCAAGAAGATGATGCCGACGGTGATCGATGTGCTCGAAACGGTCGACTTCCATAGCGAGGAACTCCGTCCGGAAGACTATATGTTCGAAGGTTATAACGGCGTGATGTGCGTCGAGGCGGGCGGGCCTCCAGCAGGTACTGGTTGTGGTGGCTATGTTGTCGGCCAGACGGTGAAATTATTGAAACAGCACCATCTGCTCGAAGACCGCGATGTTGTGATTTTCGACGTGCTGGGCGATGTCGTTTGCGGCGGATTTGCTGCGCCACTGCAACATGCCGATGCCGCGATTGTGGTTGCCGCCAATGACTTCGATAGCATCTTCGCGATGAACAGGATTGTCGCTGCCATCAACGCCAAGGCGAAAAACTACAATGTCCGGCTTGCCGGTGTTGTCGCCAATCGTTCGAAAGCAACCGACGAAATCGATCGGTTTGCAGCCGCGATCGGCATGCAGCGTCTGGCGCATTTCGCCGACCTTGATGCCATTCGCCGCTCGCGCCTCAAAAAATGCACATTGTTCGAAATGGATAGCACGCCCGAAGTCGATGCGGCGTGCGAGGAATACATGAATTTGGCACGGCGGCTGTGGAATGGTGTTGAGCCTCAAGACGCCAAGCCGATGAAGGACCGCGACATTTTCGATTTTCTGGGATTTGAATGATGTTTGAAACAAGCCTCGCATCGACCAGCTATCAGCAAAGCCGCACTCGGCTCGAAACCTATTTCGACAAAACCGCGCGCAAAGCGTGGGAGGATCTGACCTCGGACGTGCCGGTCAGCGGTATCCGCGCGACGGTGCGCAAGGGGCGTGACGAAATGCGCAATCTGCTGCTTTCGACCTTGCCAACCGATATGCATGGCATGCGTCTACTCGATGCTGGCTGCGGTACAGGCGCGCTGGCGATAACGGCGGCACAGCGCGGGGCAGATGTCGTTGCCATTGATGTGTCGCAAGGCCTGATCGATGTTGCGCAAAAACGCGCGCCCAACCACCTCTCGATAGATTGGCGCGTAGGCGACATGCGCAGTCATAACCTCGGCATTTTCGACCATGTCATCGCCATGGATTCGCTCATTCATTATGATGAAACGGATATTATCGGCGTGCTCAAAGCGTGGAGCCAGCGGGCCAACGAAATCGCTTTCACATTTGCTCCGGGCACTCCGCTACTTCGCGCAATGAACGTCATCGGGAAGGCATTTCCGCGCAGCGACCGCTCGCCTGCAATCAAGCCGGTATCGGAGACACGGCTTTCGCACGACATTGGCGAAGCCCTGCCTGAGTGGAGCATTGGCTTCACCCAGCGGGTCTCAAGCGGCTTTTACAAAAGCCAAGCGATGGGAATGAGCCGCCGATGACCGAAAAGCCGTCAGCAACAACTTTCTGGCAAGCCGTGGGAATGCGGTTTTTGCCATTTGCTGATGCGGCGAGTGTTGAATTGCCTTTGTCGCGCCTACTCCGGCTAGCGCTGTTTCAAGTGAGCGTGGGTATCGCGGCGGTATTGCTCAACGGAACACTCAACCGGGTTCTGATTGTCGAGTTAAAAACGCCGACTTGGATAGTGGCGCTTATGATCGCCATCCCGTTGCTGGTCGCGCCATTCCGCGCGCTGATCGGCTATCGCTCGGACACGCATCGATCCGTGCTCGGCTGGCGGCGGGTGCCCTATATCTGGTTTGGTACGCTCGGCCAGTTCGGCGGCTTGGCGATTATGCCCTTCGCGCTCATTCTGATCACGCGGCAGGACACATTCGCCTTGGGTGTCATTGCTGCATGTCTGTCTTTCCTTCTGACCGGCGCTGGTATGCATGTGACGCAGACCGCAGGCCTTGCCCTTGCAACGGATATAGCGTCTGAAGAGAAACGCCCACGCGTCGTTGCGCTACTTTATGTGATGTTGCTCGTCGGAATGATGCTCGCCGCTTTCACCATCGGCAATCTTTTGACCGATTTCACCGCCATGAAGTTGGTGCAGGTCATTCAGGGCGCGGCAGTATTGACGATGGTGCTCAACGTCGCCGCATTGTGGAAACAGGAAGCGCGCAATCGGTTCCTGAAAACCTCGACAGCTACCGACCCGCGCTTCGCCGATATCTGGGCCAGCTTCACTGCCCAACCCAACGCCAAGCGTTTGCTGCTCGCTATCGGGATCGGTGCGATGGCCTTTGCCATGCAGGATGCGCTGCTCGAACCGTATGGCGGCGAAATATTGGGGCTATCAGTTGGCGGCACAACATCGCTGACCGGCGTTTGGGCCATAGGGGCACTGGTTGCATTTGCTTATAGCAGCCGCCAACTGTCGAAGGGAGCAGACCCGTTGCGTCTGGCCGGAATGGGTGCAGTAGCAGGCATCGCCGCCTTCCTGATGACGCTGTTTGCCGGACCACTCGCATCGGTTCCGCTGATCTACGCAGGCGCGACCGTGATTGGCTTCGGAACCGGCCTGTTTTCGGTCGGCACAATGATCGCGGCTATGGGTCTGGCGCGCGAAGGATCGGCAGGTCTTGCACTGGGCGCTTGGGGCGCGGTGCAGGCGAGTTGCGCGGGCGCGGGTATCGCTATTGGCGGACTTATCCGTGACGCCATGGCTTATTTCGCGCTGCAACAGGGCATGGGCGCGACCTTGGCTTATCGCGCGACGGGTTATGGTATTGTTTATGCAATCGAAATCCTGATGTTGCTGGTGACATTGGTGGTTCTTGGCCCGGTCATTGGGCTGCATCTGGAAAATCGGAAAGTAGCGAGTGAGGGCTTTGGGTTGAGCGAGTTTCCGACCTGAACGGGAGTGAGGAGAAGGTAAATGGATGACATGAAAATAGTGGGCACACTCGATGTGACCGAATTGGTTTTTTATGCGTTTGTGCTGTTTTTTCTGGCGTTGATTTTCTACCTACGCCGTGAAGATCGCCGCGAAGGTTATCCGCTTGAGGACGAGGTCACTGGCCGTGTCGATACACAGGGCGGTGTATTGTTGACGGCAAGCCCTAAAACCTTTCACATGCCGTTCGGTCGTGGCAGCGTGACAACGCCAACCAAAGGCCGGGAAAAGGTCGATATCGCTGGCGCTCGGACCTTCAAATCGCCGGGTGCGCCATATTGCCCGACGGGCAATCCGCTGGTGGACGGCATCGGTCCTGCTGCCTGGGCGGACCGTGCCAAGCATACCGATCTTGACGGCGAAGGCCGTGCGCGGATCGTACCGATTGGCGCGGCTGAACATATCTCAGTTCATGCCCGTGACGCCGACCCGCGCGGCATGTCGGTGATTGCCGCCGATGGTGCTGTAGCAGGAACGGTAACCGACCTGTGGGTCGATCGGGCCGAGCATGTGATCCGCTACCTCGAAGTAGATACCGGAACCAAGAAGGTGCTCGCGCCGATGGGCATGTCCAAGGTCGAACGACGCAAGGGCAGGGTCGTGATCGATGCGATCAACGCCGCCGATTTCGCGGGCGTACCGTCGCCGGTCACGCCCGGGCAAGTCACCTTTTACGAAGAAGAGCGGATCGTGGCCTATTTCGGCGGCGGTTATCTCTATGCCAACAGAGCGCGGCAGGAACCGTTGATATGAGCGAATATGACCATGAACCAATCCGGGGACTGCCGGGCGAATTACCAGCCGATGAACATATTGTCTGGCAATCGTCTCCAGATTGGAAGCATCTGGCGCGGGCGGCGCTGCATATTCGCCTTTCCGCGCTTTATTTCGGCGCAATTGCGATCTGGGCGGTTTCGCGGGGCGATATGAACACAGCGACAGCCGTAACGGTGCTGGGCGTCGTGGTCGTTTCGTTGTTCACACTCTTTGCTTGGGGGGTAAGTCGAACCTGCGTATACACACTCACTAACAAGCGTGTCGTGTTGCGTGTCGGTGTGGCGCTCAACAAGTGCATCAACCTGCCGTTGTCGGAAATCGAATCCGCCAATCTGAAGATGCTTGATAGCGGCCACGGCAATATCGTGCTGACCCTGAAGGGTATGCCGCGTCTCGGCTATCTGATGCTTTGGCCGCACGCGAGGTCGCTTCGCTTTGTTCGCCCGCAACCGATGTTGCGTGCGATACCCGATGCGCGCAATGTCGCAGCGATGCTGTTCAAGGAAACGCAAAAAGTTCAGGCGGTCGCGCCGGTTGAAGCGCAGCCCGAGCGTAGCCGCGACATTCCATTGATGGGAGTACCCGCATGAGCCAGGCAGTGCATCACGATCCGACGGTGCCACGAGGCGCGCTCATCGGAGCGGCGGCAGTGTTGTTGTTTACAATGGCGATGGCAGGGGCAACGCGTGTCGGTTGGATTCCGCATTCGGCCGATCCCGATGCTTCGCGCGCAGCTCAAAATGTGCAACCGGCGCAAAGTCGCGAGTTGCGCTTTGCCGACCGCGCGGATGGCGCGGTGGTCGTCACCGATGCGAACACCGGTGAAACGGTCAAAGTCGTCGAGTTCGGGCAGGGCGGTTTCCTGCGCGCGACGATGCGCCGCATGGCAAAAGCACGCATTGCCGCAGGGAAGGGCGCGGAACCGCCGTTCAAACTCACTTTATGGGAAAATGGCGCGCTCTCGCTAAGCGACCCACAAACAGGCCGCGAAGCCGAAATCCACGGTTTCGGAGCCGACCATAGCAAGATTTTCGCCGATATGCTGGAGGAGCCCGCAGCATGACGCGTCTGTTCTCTTCGGAAAAATTCGACACTCCCTGCCGCATCGAAATCGAACAGAGTGCCGAGCATTTCCACGCGCATGTCGAACTCGACGGCGATGTCGAAATCCAGCCCGGCGATCGCGTGCGCGTGCATGGCGATCCGGTCACCGTCGCATTCGGCGAAAGCATTGTGTTCCATCGCAACGCAACCGTGCAGCGTGCCGGTGCCTTGCGCCGCGCCTGGACCAGGTTCGCGGGTCATTTCGAAATGGCAGAACTATACGAAGTCAGTTTTACCCCAGGGAGGCTATGATGAACGCGCATACGACAATCGCAACACCATTGGCGGCACGCCATGACACGCTTGCGATAGCGCGGAAGGATACTGTCCTCACGCCGCGTTTTTACACGACCGACTTCGAAGCCATGGACAGTATCGATGTGTCCCCTGTGCGCGCCGAATGGGAAGCGCTGATAGAAGAGATGGAGGATGACCGCAACTAACTGCATTTCCGCAAAACCCCGGCATTCGATGGCGTAATCGAAAAGCTCGAACCCGAGTTACAGGCGGAGTTTATCGACTTTCTGGCAAGTTCGCTGACTTCCGAATTTTCCGGCTGCATCCTCTACGCAGAAATCGCCAAGCGGACCAAAAATCCTGATGTGAAGCGCATATTCAAGTTGCTCGCCCGCGACGAAAGCCGCCATGCAGGCTTCATCAACGAAACGCTGAAAGGTGCCGGTATTGGCATTGACCTCAGTTTCCTCACGAAGACAAAGAAATACACTTTTTTCAAACCGAAATTCATATTCTACGCGGTCTACCTGTCAGAAAAAATCGGCTATGCGCGCTACATTGCGATTTATCGCCATCTGCAGCGCAATCCGCAGAACAAGTTTCACCCGATTTTCGACTGGTTCAAGGATTGGTGCAATGACGAGTTCCGTCACGGCGAGGCCTTTGCCATGCTGATGCGCGC
The DNA here is from genome assembly GCA_031362665.1 of Sphingomonadales bacterium. Lineage (GTDB taxonomy): Bacteria > Pseudomonadota > Alphaproteobacteria > Sphingomonadales > Sphingomonadaceae > Sphingorhabdus_B. The sequence continues at coordinate 2,858 of JANLSY010000134.1, read as the reverse complement.
TGACCCAAAATTGCTGACCGGCCTCAACAAGCTGTGGATCCGCTTCTTCCTACTTTCGGTCTACGCGACCATGTATGTGCGGGACCATAACCGGCCGGTTTTCCACAAGGCACTCGGCGTCGATCCATCCGAATATGGTTATGAAGTTTTCAACATCTGCACGACGATCAGCAGGCAAGTATTCCCGGTAGAAATCGACACAGACGATCCTCGGTTCCGCACCGCGATGGAGAAATTGCGGCTGGCTTCGGTTGGTATCGAAGACGCAAAGGCACGCGGCGGTGTTTCGGGAGCACTGGGCCGCGCCGCTAACATCGCCAAAGCCGGTTTCTGCTTTGCCCGGATGTATTTCATGAAGCCGCGCGACAACAAACTGCCTGCAACTATCAGGCTTCAACCTGCATGGTAGAACCGGCGAGCCTTGCTTTGCCGTTTGCGGTTGTGACCTTACTCTGGTTCGTGAGTACCGGTTTAGTCGCGATGATCAACCACCGGTTGCGCCAGTCGTTCGGCAGAGCACTTATCATCTCTGGCGTGTGCGCGATTTCGGGACTTGGTTTGTTGGTCCTGACTGCCCATTCGACTGCTGTCTGGGCGACTTACGTCTCGTTTGTCGGCGGTCTGCTGATCTGGAGCTGGCATGAAATCAGCTTTCTGACCGGTGCTGTTACTGGCTCCCACAGGGACCCTTGCCCGCCTCAGGCTCAAGGCTGGCAGCGCTTTAGCCTCGCCACGATGGCGCTCATCCACCATGAAATTGCGTTGGCGATGACAGCAGGCCTGTTGCTGTCGCTCGCCTCTGTCACCGCCAATCCGACCGGTGCCTATACATTCGCATTGCTGCTGATTTTCCGGCTTTCGTCGAAGCTCAATATTTATTGGGGCGTACCAAATATGAGCGATGAGCTGTTGCCGACGCATCTTGCCTATCTCAAGAGCTATTTCGGGCCGAAACAACTCCGCCCAATGCTCATCGTGACGACCGCTGTGATCGTCGGACTGGCCGGGTATTTTGCGCTGCAAGCGATGAATGCGAGTCAAGCCAACGAAGCTGTGCAAGCCGGTCTGCTCTGCTGCTTGTGTCTGCTCGCCGCGCTCGAGCATCTGTTTCTTGCCATCCCGTTCCGCGATTCTGCATTGTGGGGCTGGGCGCTGGCAGCAAAGGCAAAAACGAATTTGGGAGAGGGAGAAAACCCATGAATTACGAGGCATTTTTCGGCAATGAACTGGCCGCCGTCCGGGAAGAGGGACGTTATCGCGTGTTTGCCGAAATTGAACGTACGGCCGGGTCATTCCCTTACGCCAAACGCTATATCGAAGGCGGGACGATGGATGTGACCGTTTGGTGTTCTAACGATTATCTCGGCATGGGCCAGCATCCCAAAGTATTGGACGCGATGCATCGGGTGATCGACGAGTGTGGGGCAGGTGCCGGGGGTACACGAAATATCTCCGGCACCAATCACCACCATGTCCTGCTTGAAACGGAACTGGCGGATTTGCATCACAAGGAGGATGCGCTGCTGTTTACCTCGGGCTATGTCTCGAACTGGGCGGCATTAGGCACATTGGCCGCGAAAATTCCAAACTGTATGGTACTCTCCGATGCGCTCAACCATGCCTCGATGATCGAGGGTATCCGCCACAGCCGCGCAGAACGAATGGTTTTCGAGCACAACTCGCCTGAAGACCTCGATCGCAAGCTCGCCGACCTCGATCCAGCGCGTGCCAAACTCGTTGCCTTCGAAAGTGTTTATTCGATGGATGGCGACATTGCTCCGATCGCCGAAATTCTCGAGGTGTGCGAGCGACACAATGCGATGAGCTACATAGACGAGGTACATGCCGTTGGCCTATACGGCCCACGCGGCGGCGGTGTTGCCGAGCGCGAAGGGCTGATGGACCGGATTACGGTTATCGAGGGTACCCTCGGTAAAGCCTATGGTGTCATGGGCGGGTACATCGCCGCATCGCGCGACCTATGCGATTTCGTCCGAACCTTCGCAAGCGGCTTTATCTTCTCGACCGCCATTCCGCCGGCAGTAGCTGCGGGCGCCTGTGCAAGCATAAAGCATCTGAAAGAGAGCCAGGTGGAACGCGAGCGCCATCAGGACCGAGTTGCGAAGGTGCGCGGCGCGCTTGACCGCATGGGCATTCCACATATCCCCAACCCCAGCCATATCATTCCGGTGATGGTCGGCGATGCGCACAAGTGCAAATTCATCAGCGACTGGCTAATGGACAATCACGGCATCTATGTGCAGCCGATTAACTACCCGACAGTACCTCGCGGCACGGAGCGTTTGCGGATTACGCCTTCGCCCGTGCACAGCGATGCCGATATCGACAGACTGCTGGATGCACTCGGTGAAATATGGTCGCAGTGCGAATTGGCGCGCAGGGACATCGCTGCATAAATCGCTCAGTGGTTGCAACAAAAAGGCCGGGCGAAAACCCGGCCTTTTTTGTTTAACTCGAACCTAATGCTCAGCTTGGTTTTTCGAGATAGGCAATTACGTCTGCACGCTTCTGTGCATCGGGCAGGCCTGCAAAAATCATTTTTGTTTTCGGGATCACGCGTTGCGGCTTTTCCAGATACTGGAACAGCTTTTCCTTGGTCCACGTCACGCCGCTGGCGGCATTTGCGGGGGAGTAGGCAAAGCCAGGAATGCTACCAGATTTGCGTCCGATAATTCCATTCAGCGATGGACCGGTCTTGTTTACCCCGGCATGGGGTACGTGTATTGTGCGGATTTGTGCTATTACATGGTGGCCTGCTTCAGGGTTGCCCGTTAAGGTGGAAATTGTCGTACCTTCAAGCGTCTTCAATTCGTCCGCCGCTGGGGGACCTGCCGCAA
>JANLSY010000047.1:0-4928 GCA_031362665.1 Sphingomonadales bacterium | reverse complement strand
GCTGCACGGTGCGAAGCCTGTCCGGCGCAAGTTCACCGATGAAGAGAAGCGCGCCATTGTGATGGAGACCTTGCATGCAGGGGTGAGTGTATCGAGTGTCGCAAGGCGGCACGGGATCGTCACCAGCATGCTGTTCCGCTGGCGTGTCCAGCTCAGCTTTAGCGGTGATGACAGTGCGCAGCTGGTGCTGGTCGAGGTGATCGAACCTCAGCATGAGACCGTGCCATGAGCCTGCTGCCGGCAGGCGTGAAAGTGCACCTGGCTCTGGGCTATACCGATATGCGCAAGGGCATCGACGGGTTGGCGATGCTGGTGCAGGAAGTGCTTCACGCCGACGCCTTTACTGGCCATCTCTTTGCGTTCCGGGGACGCAATGCGCGCATGATCAAGATCCTGTTCTGGGATGGGACGGGCTTGTGCCTGTTCACCAAGCGGATGGAGCATGGCGGGTTCGTGTGGCCACGGGTGCATGAAGTTGGCGAGTGCGTTACGCTCTCGTCGGCGCAGCTGGCGATGCTGATCGAGGGCATTGACTGGCGTCGTCCCGAGCGTGTGTGGAGACCACGAAAAGCGGGCTGAAAACTGCACTGAAACTGCGCTGCAATGCGCAGAAAAGCTTGAAAAAATGCTGCCTTTGTGGTAGTCACAAGCATGCGGTTCGATCTTGAAAATCTGCCGTCCGATACGGCACTTCTGCATGCGCTGGTGCGCGATATGGCGGGCGTCGTTGCGCAGCGCAATGATGAGATCGAGCGACTTCAGGCGATCATCAAGAAGCTGCAGCGCATGCAGTTCGGCAAGCGCTCGGAGCGTCTGGATCCTGACCAGCTGGCGCTTGGTCTTGAGTATATCGACACCGATATCGGCGCCGTTGAAGAGAAGATCGAACAGACCGCGCCGATACGCAAGGACTGCCCACATCGTGCACCGTTGCCTGCGCATCTGCCGCGCGAAGAGGTGCTGCTCGACATCGACGATGGCGGCTGTGCGGGCTGTGGCGGTGCGGTTCACAAGATAGGCGAGAGCAGGTCCGAGATGCTCGACTGGGTACCGGCCACGTTCAAGGTGATCCGCATTGTCCGTCCCAAATATGCCTGCCGCGCCTGCGGCACGGTGGCGCAAGTTGCGGCTCCCGAGCGCGCGATCGCAGGTGGTGTTGCAACGCCAGCGCTGCTGGCGCACGTACTGGTCGCCAAATATTGCGATCATCTGCCGCTCTACCGGCAATCGCAAATGTTCGCGCGGGCCGGGGTCGAGCTTGCGCGTTCGACGCTGGCCGGATGGGTCGGCGGTGCGTGCTGGTGGCTCGAAGCGCTGCATGGCCATCTGCAAAAGGAACTGCTTGGGAGTAGCTATCTGTTCGCCGACGATACACCGGTTCCAGTGCTCGACCCGGGGCGCGGGCGAACAAAGACCGGACGGCTGTGGGCCTATGCCCGTGACGAACGACCGTGGGGCGGGCCTGCGCCGCCTGTTGCGGTATTTATGTTCGAAGGCGATCGCAGGGCCGAACGTCCGGTCGCGCATCTCAAGGGCTTCAAGGGTGTGGTGCATGTTGACGGCTATGCCGGGTTCGAGCGGTTGACCGCCGGTGGTAATATCGTGCTTGCGGCCTGCTGGGCGCATACACGGCGCAAGTTCCATGACGTGGAGCAGGCAACCGGCTCGCCCGTTGCAACAGAAGCGCTGCGGCGTATCGCCGATATTTATGCGGTTGAAGCCAAAGCCAGAGGTCAGTCGCCCGAACAGCGGCTGCAATGGCGGCGCACGGTCTGTGCGCCTGCGGTCAAGGCGCTCAAGGCATGGCTTGAAGGCCAGCTTGCGCAGATCCCGCAGAATAGCGGCCTTGCCGATGCCATCCGCTACGCACTCGGGCGCTGGAAAGGCCTCTCGCGGTTCCTGGATGACGGCCATATCGAGCTCGATACCAACGCGGTCGAACGCGCCATCCGTCCGGTTGCCCTTGGCCGCAAGAACCATCTGTTCGCAGGCTCGGACGGCGGCGGCCACCGATGGGCGGTAATCGCCTCGCTCATCGAAACCGCCAAGCTCAATCATGTCGAGCCCTATGCGTGGCTGCGCGACGTTCTTAGCCGCATGGTCGATGGCCATCCCGCCAACCGACTCGACGAACTCATGCCATGGAACTGGACCGCGCATCCGCTCAATCCAACCCATGTGCAATGACCGGACGCTTACTTTGGCAAGATTTTTTTGTCAGTGTTCGCCATCGGTCTTTCTCCTCTATAACTGATAATCGTCCTCTATTCGACCCTGTGGTGCGCGATAGTGCGAACTGGTCGAGGTCTGATACGCTGTGCATTCCTCCGTGCTCATCGACGGGATATTGGGACTGCATGGGAGCAGTGTGTGCACCGTCGCGGCACATGTCGCTATCGGAGTAACGGGGCATCGTCACAGGCACTTGAGCGTGGTCAGCTTTGCGCCGCCACAGGCAAGATATCGTGCTTCCCGTCTTCCTGGTCTGTATCATTCCTCTGCCGCTTTCGCGGACCTCCTTGGGCCGTCAGTTGGCCGACATGCTGTTGATGATCATGAGTTCGCGATGCTCAGCCGCTGCAGTTTGGCTGCATTCCAAGCGTCGGTGTCGGCAGATCCTGCCTCAGGATCGCCCACATAAAAGGTGCCGTCGCGCCACATTGCATGCATCACGATGGCGAGCTTCCTTGCAGCCGCAACGCGCGCCTTGGCGTGGCATTTGGACTTCGCAAGCTTCAGACCCCAGGTCTTCAACATGTCGCGGTCTTTGAACCTGGTGAGCATTGCCGACGCAGCCTCGTAGAGCGCACGGCGCACATCGGAATCGCCCGCCTTGCTAATCCGGCCATGCACATCGATTGATGTTCCCGACAGCCATCGCTTCGACGTAAGGCTGAAGGACGCAGGTATAACGGTAAGTCCAGCCGACCTTAGACGCTTTGCGCAAGCGTTTCGCGCACTAAAGGCGGCGCAAGCATACAACGCTCCCGCAATGTTCCGACGCTTTCGGTAAACGCTTGTCGCAACCGGGCCCAATCGAGTATGCAATGGCCAACTTTAGCTATGAGATCTGCAAAGGCGAACAATGGATTTGCTAACCAGTGTCTATTTGATGAACATCGCTATGCAAAATACTCGACCAGTTTTACGCCGTCCCTGCGCCACGACAAGTCGTTCTCTCCGCTGCGCGCGCCAAACGCTGCCATGTCCTGTGTGATCAATGCTAGCAGGCGCACCGACGGGTCCGGCGTGCCGACCATTGCTGTTGAAGTGTCGTCGATCTCGACTGCACGAGTTGCGGAATGGAAATATAGAGTAGAGGAATATACATCGATCAGATCGCCGGATCGCCGTGAAGATGGCCCGTTGCCGACGGCTGCATCTGCACTCATCATCCTATCAGGCTGTTCGTAATAGTCGAAGATATTTGCAGTATCGCGGACTGAGGTCGGCATGGTTTCGGTCGTCTCCAAGCCGTTTGAGGACGCCAGCCTATTTTGGGGCCATGGAATGCCGGGAATACGAATCTCAGTATTGGGCGGACTGCCCTCAATACCCAACTGAAACTGTCCGTCAGAAAACGTCAGAAGAGGAAGATTTATGAAATTCAGGATGCCGTAGTGGTTTCCGTTGTTACTATAAGATCCGACAACATTGCCGACATCGATCAATAAACTGCCGTTACCAGCATAGATTCGGAAATCTCCTTGATAGAGGGACGTGGTGGAACCAGCCGAATAGCTGTCTAACAAGCTTGCATCCCAAACCAGATAAACATCGTCCATCGCGATATTATCAAATGTAATCGCTCCAACATTGCGACAATTAAAATCTCGCGAGAGATAATTGCCATAATTCGTCGTCGTTATAACAAAGTCATATGCCCATTCGATCTTATCCGATCCGTCTCCAAGCCGGTAAAGAACGTTGACATTCTGAGAAGAAGTGCGGGCATCAATATGGTCATTTCCAACGCCACCGTCAGCAAAGCCGCCTGCTTCGAAAACTAATAAATCGTTCCCGCTGCCCCCAAACAGATAATTGTTGTCGTCGTCGGTCGGATCCATATCACCGCCGCTATAAAGTTCATCGTTTCCAGCTCCGCCGACCAACCAGTCCGAGCCGGACGCTCCATAGAGAAAGTCTTTGCCATCACCACCTTCTAACGTGTCTGCGTTTTGACCGCCGATTAAAATGTCGTTGCCTGCAAGGCCGTATATAGCGCTACCCCACACACTCGCGACGACAAAATTAGTCCCAGCGTCCATATAAACTGTACGAGAGCTGTCAGTTATTATTCCCAACAAAATGCCGTTCCCGGAAAGCGAATGCAAATCACCTTGGCCGCGAATTTCGATGGACACCCGGTCGATACTGTCCAGAAGACTAGGGTTTTCGGGTTCGGCTTTCTGTGCCTCAAACCAAGTCGATATTCGGGAGAATAAAACCGATCCTATCGTTATGGTGTCTGCGCTGATTGCGCCTTCAATAAGTTTTTGTGTGCCGACTGCGCCCGCGGTTGGTGTGCTTGATCCCCAAGTCGTCGCACGCAAATCTATCGTCAGCGTCGTTGCCATAGTGTCAGGATCCTGGAAAAGATCGAGTATTCCAGGAGCGGACTGTGACGTTACCTTATCGACTGCAAGTTTACCGGCGTATTGAACGATAATCGAACCGATACCATCCACACTTTTTCCTAAAGACGTTGTCACGCCGTAGTTCGAAAGAGCAAAACCCAGATCGCCAGCGTCGTCAAACAACGATCGAATCCCGGTATCTCCAAATACGCGCTCGCCTTCATTTATGGCCGAATAGGCAATTGCAGTTGCCATTTGAGTAGCCGCGTCTGCGGTTCCCGTAATGCCTTTCTCCAATCCCAATGCTTCCGCGATATCATCGTCCAACAATGCTGGTAGAAATGCCGGCGC
>JANLSY010000133.1:0-4231 GCA_031362665.1 Sphingomonadales bacterium | reverse complement strand
TGCACACGGGCTACGCAAATGGTGGAACCGCAACACGCCGCTGACCGATCAACCAGTGCGCGACTGATGCAAAAAGGAAGGGCGCATTGGCGGCGCCCTTCCTTTCATTCATTCAATGACAGTAGAAATCAGAAAACAGCTTTTGCTTCGGCTTCCTTCATCATCGCCTTCCTCACCATCGGGATCGGCGGCCCCCCATAAGACAGAAATTCGTCGTGGAACGCCTTCCACTTCGTCCGGTCACCCTTCGTCCAGTCGTCGCGCAGCTTGCGGATCATCAGCTTGCCCATCGTGTAGTTGAGATAGCCCGGATCATAGGTTCCGCGCGCCGCCTGCTGCTTGCTGTTGCCGGCGTCCTGATAGCATTCGGTCTTGAACAGATCTTCAGACTGCGCCACCGTCATCCCGCGCGCATGCAGGCCAATGGCGGAAAGGTAGCGGCAATTGCGGAGCAGCGCGTTCGAAAGCTGCCCGACCTTCATCTCGGCTGCATCCTTGCCAACGGTTTCGCCAAGGCCAGCGTCCATTATCATTTCCTCGGTATAATGCGCCCAACCTTCTGCAAAGGCGTAGCCAACGAAAAGCTTGCCAAAGATCGATCTCGATCTGTTGGCGTGGAGGAAGTTGAGGAAATGCCCCGGCCATACTTCGTGCACCGAAGTGCCGAGCAGGTCAAATTTGCCGGGAACGAACCCGTCCTGCGTCGCCTTGTCCCATGTCGGATCCGGGGGCGAGATATAATAAACCGACGGCAGCCCTTTTTCATATGGCCCCGGTATATCGATATAGGCCGAGTTCTGGCGATTGTACGGCGGTGATTCCTCGACCTTGGCTTCTTCCGTGCCGGGAATTGAGACAATGTCCTTGTCGATCAGGAACTGCTTGAGCGGCGGCAGCTGGCGGCGTGCCTCTGCGACCGGTCCATCGGCAGCCTTATTCGCGCCCATTTTATTCATGCAGTCCTGCATAGTCGCGCCCGGCGCATAGGTTGCACACGCAGTTTTCAGCGCGTCCTGATTGGCTTTCAGATCGCGGCGTCCGATTACTTCCAGTTCATCGAGCGAGACATTCACGCCTTCCGTCTTAAGCACCATCTTGGCAAATTTGTCAGCACCAAGCGCATAGCCATCGACGGTTCCCGGTCTTGAGCCGATATAGGTCGCGACATCTTTCATCGCGGCAGCGGCTTTGGCTGCGGATTCGTCGAACTGCTTCTGCAACGCTTCGTCCATGACCTCGGCAAAGGCCTTCTTCGCATCACCCCCATAATATTCGGCAAAACCGTTGAAACCCGCCTGCCCCAGCTTGACGTAGGTGGCGGGCAAAGGCAGTTTCAGGTTCGCCTTGATCTGTTCGGCGGCCTTCGGAACATTGTTCGCATATTGGATAAATGCCTTCATCCGTGTAGTTGCGTCGGCATAGGGCCGTGCAATATATACATTCGGATCGAGTGCTCCGAGATAGAATGCCGGGTTTTTGTATTGTCCCTGCGCATCCTCGAGAGCCCACAACTCACCCTCCATTACGTGCACCAAATAGTCGCGCTCGAACTTCTGAGCGTCAGTCAGATTGACATCAATAATCGCCTTTGCGTCGGCAATGGCTTTCTTGCGATAATCAATCATCGCGGTCAGGCCTTTGGGACTCCAGTCGGGTAACTTGCCGTCATATTCATGCTTGCCCTGATAGACGGCAAAGGTCGGCGTGATCCTGAAATAGCCGTCGAGGAACGTCTCCATGTAACCACCCCACGCACCTTTGCTATTAGTCGCATCCGCCGCTGTGTCGCCGTCTACCTTTTTGCATCCGCCGGTAATGCCGATCGCCACGACCGAGGCCGCGATTAAAAAATGTCTGAGTTTCATTTCCGTACTCCCTGCCCTGCGATGACAGCGACGATGCACCCAAGCATATTGGTTGACCAGCGACTTTTCGACCAACGGCTGGCTGCTGCGGATAGATGAAATTGCACGCATCCAAGTTTGTCGCACGTTGCGTCGCGCTGACACAGTCGCTAGGCGCAACGCAGATGAACGGCCCGCACCCCTTTTCCTTCCCTGCCTATCGCGCTTACTGGATTTCTCGCTTTGTCGCAGTAATCGCGACGATGTCGATGGTCGTGATTATCGGGTGGCAGGTCTATGATATTGCACGCAGCGATTACGGGATGTCGCCCAAGGCGGCCGCTTTTCAACTCGGGCTTTTGGGGCTGGCGCAATTTATCCCTTTATTTGTCCTAACCCCGGTCGCTGGATGGGCAGCAGACCGTTTCGAGCGGCGAACGGTCGCGCGGCTGGCCAACATGATCGACCTAGGCGTCGCCGTGGCCTTGGGATTGCTAACGCTCTACGATGCGCTCAACCTGCCGATCCTGTTTTTGATGGCGGCACTTCACGGAATGGCGCGGGTCTTCGTCGGTCCAGCGATGAGTGCGATTGCACCCAATCTGGTGCCGCCAGAATCGCTGCCCCGGGCGATCGCGTTAAGTTCAATTGCCTGGCAGTCGGCTTCGGTAATCGGTCCGGCTGCTGCCGGATTTATGTATGCCGAAAACGCCGCGTCGCCGTATTGGCTTGCCGCGGTTTTGCTCGGTCTGGCGATTATCGCGCTGTCGTTCATTCCTCCGGTGCATCCCCCTGCCGATGAAAATCGGCGACGACCCGTCCATCAGATGATCGAGGGGCTTCGATATACATGGTCCGAACGGTTCCTACTTGGTGCGATCACGCTCGATTTATTTGCGGTCCTGCTGGCAGGCGCGACAGCGTTGCTGCCGGTCTATGCCCGCGATATTTTGCAGGTCGGACCCGAAGGATTGGGCCAGTTGCGAGCCGCCCCTGCTCTGGGCGCTGCGGTGGTCGCGCTGTATCTGGCGTTCAAGCCACTGCGTCACAACGTCGGGGCGAAGATGCTTTGGGCGGTCGTAGTGTTCGGCCTTGCCACTATCGGCTTTGGCTGGTCGCATATCATTGGTGAGCAATTGTTCGACAATGCGCGAATCGAGATTTTCGATGTGACGACGTCGATGCTGATAGCACTTTCGATGCTCGCGATCCTCGGCGCGTCGGACATGCTGTCGGTGTTTGTGCGGTCATCGCTGGTCCAGCTCAACACGCCCGACGACAAGCGCGGACGTGTAAGCTCAATCTCCGGCTTGGCGATTTCCGCTTCGAACGAATTGGGCGAATTACAGTCGGGCTTTGCCGCCGCGTTACTTGGACCTGTTGGCGCGGTTGTTTTTGGCGGAGTTGGTGCCATAATGATCACAGGCATTTGGTGGCGGATTTTCCCTGAACTCAAAAACGCCAAGACATTCGAACCGCAATTCAAGGAAGCGAAAAAATGAAAGCCCAATCGATCCTCGAAACCATCGGCAATACGACGCATATCCGGCTGAACCGGATGTTCCCGAATGCCGAAGTATGGATTAAATCTGAGCGCTCCAACCCCGGCGGATCGATCAAAGACCGCATCGGACTGGCGATGATCGAGGCCGCCGAAAAGGACGGCAGCCTGAAACCCGGTGGGACCATCATCGAGCCGACATCGGGTAATACCGGTGTCGGCCTCGCCATGGTCGCAGCGGTCAAAGGCTATAAGCTCATACTTGTTATGCCAGAGTCTATGTCACTGGAGCGGCGCCGATTGATGCTGGCTTATGGCGCGAGTTTCGACCTGACGCCGCGTGAAAAAGGCATGAAAGGCGCCATCGAGCGAGCGCTCGAACTCGTGTCTCAAACGCCGGGCTCATGGATGCCGCAGCAGTTTGAAAACCCTGCCAATATCGACGTGCATGTTCGGACGACGGCGCAAGAAATTCTGGCCGACTTTGGCGACAGCCCTATCGACGCATTAATAACCGGCGTCGGCACCGGCGGCCACATCACTGGCTGCGCCGAAGTGTTGAAAAAGGCATGGCCGAGTTTGAAGGTGTACGCGGTCGAGCCGACATTGTCGCCGGTCATTAGCGGCGGTCAACCGGGACCCCATGCCATCCAAGGCATCGGTGCCGGCTTTATTCCGGCCAATCTCCATACCGCACTGCTCGATGGGGTTATCCAGGTCGATCCCGATGCTGCGAAAGAAACCGCGCGCCGTGCTGCACGCGAAGAAGGGATGTTGGTTGGCATTTCATCAGGTGCGACGTTAGCTGCAATCGCTCAAAAACTGCCAGACCTGCCCGCAGGTAGCCGTGTGCTCGGCTTCAATTACGATACCGGCGAACGCTATC
>JANLSY010000006.1:0-3843 GCA_031362665.1 Sphingomonadales bacterium | reverse complement strand
GACCGATACCGGACTGGGCGGCTATATCGCCGAGGACTATGACGCCGCGCTTGACGCGCTGCGTGTTGCGGGGCGCGACGGGCGGCAGGCGATTGCGCAATTGGAAGCGCGCTACCGTCACGCAACGGGTGTTTCGGCGCTCAAGATTCGCCATAATGCGGTGCTCGGATATTTCGTCGAGGTTCCGGCCAAGCACGGCGATGCACTGATGGCAGCAGGCACCGGCTTCACCCACCGGCAGACGATGGCGGGCGCCGTGCGGTTCAATTCGCCCGAGCTGCACGAAGAAGCAATCCGCATTACACAGGCGGGCGGTCATGCGCTGGCGGCAGAAGCGGCGCATCTGGAAGAACTGATTTCGCATGTCATGGAACACCGCGCTGCGATTGCCTTGAGTGCGGATACGCTGGCGCGGATCGATGTAGCGGCGGCACTTGCCGAACGCGCGGCGGAAGGCGGTTGGTGCCAACCAAGTTTTGTTGCCGGACCTGAATTGCACATCGAAGGCGGGCGGCATCCGGTCGTCGAAAGCGCGCTCGCCAAGTTGGGCGACCGCTTCATTGCCAATGACTGCAGCCTCGCGCCCGACACAAGGCTGTGGCTGGTTAGCGGGCCCAATATGGGTGGTAAATCGACCTTCTTGCGGCAGAACGCTCTGATCGTCTTGCTCGCGCAGTCCGGAAGCTATGTCCCCGCGACGTCTGCGCGATTAGGACTTGTCGACCGTCTGTTCAGTCGTGTTGGCGCGTCTGACAATCTTGCGCGCGGCCGTTCGACCTTCATGGTCGAAATGGTCGAAACCGCGGCCATCCTCGCGCAGGCGACCGAGCGTAGCTTTGTTATCTTGGACGAGGTCGGTCGGGGAACGTCAACCTATGACGGCCTTGCCATCGCTTGGGCGGTGGTCGAGGGCATCCACGAAGCCAATCGCTGCCGCTGCCTGTTCGCCACGCATTATCACGAACTGACTCGGCTTGCGGATAGCCTCGATGCACTCTCGCTCCACCATGTGCGGGCGAAGGAATATAGAGGCGACCTAGTGTTGCTACACGAACTTGCTGATGGTCCGGCAGATCGCAGCTACGGAATCGCGGTCGCCAAGCTGGCTGGTTTGCCGCCACAAGTCGTTGCGCGAGCAAAAACCGTCTTGGAAAAACTCGAAAAGGGTCGAGCCGAAACTGGTGGGCTGGCGGCGGGGCTAGGGGATTTGCCGCTGTTCAGCGCCGCGCTTGATGCGGCGGAGGCAAAGGTCGATGCGCTGCGCGAGAAACTGACCGGCCTTGATATCGATGCGCTTAGCCCGAGAGCGGCACTGGACTTGTTATACGATTTGAAGCGGGCCGCAGGCGAAGAGTGAGTTCAAGTCAAACTTAAAAACAGCCCCGCCAATGCAGCGCTCATCAGGTTCGATAATGACCCCGCCGCTAGCGCCTTCAACCCCAGCTTGGCAATCATCGGGCGCTGGTTGGGAGCGAGACCTCCGGTAACTGCCATCTGGATGGCAATCGAAGAGAAATTGGCAAAGCCGCAGAGCGCAAAGGTTACGATGCCGACAGTCGCAGGCGACAGTGTTTTCAACGCACCGAGATCGATGAACGCGACAAATTCGTTGAGCACGATCTTGGTTCCGAACAGCCCGCCTGCCTGCAATGCCTCGTTCCACGGCACGCCGAGCAGATACATGATCGGTGCGAAGACGTAGCCAACGATTTGCTGGAAGCTGAGCTCCGGTTGGCCGAACAAGCCGCCGATGCCGCCCAATATGCCATTGGCGAGCGCGACCAGTGCCACGAATGCCAGCACCATAGCGCCGACCGCGACCGCGAGCTTGACGCCGGTCTGCGCACCTTGGGCTGCGGCCATGATGATGTTAGCGGGTTTTTCCTCATCATCGTCGGCGAGAATTACTGGCTCGTCGTCGGGGTGCGGGTTGGGCAACGCAGGGTCGCCTTCGCCGACCGGCATCGGCGGCACGTCAGGCATCATCAGTTTCGCCATCAAGATTCCGCCCGGCGCCGACATGAACGCGGCGGCGAGCAGATAGTCGATGCGAATACCCATCGAAGCATAAGCCGCAAGGATCGTTCCTGCGACCCCCGCCATGCCGACGGTCATCACGCAGAACAGCTGCTCGGGTTTGAGGCCCGCGAGATATGGACGGATAACAAGCGGGGATTCCGACTGGCCGACGAAGATATTGGCCGCTGCACACAGGCTTTCGACCTTGGAAATGCCGGTGATTTTCTGGAGGCCTCCACCGATCCAGCGGATCACATATTGCATGATGCCGAGATAATAGAGGATCGAAATCAGTGAAGCGAAGAAGATGATGACGGGTAACGCAGCGATTGCAAAACTGTTGCCGCCAATTTCGGGCGAAGCGAGCGGGCCGAAAATGAATTTGGTGCCTTCGCCTGCATAGCCCAAAAGGTTGGAAACGCCGTTAGACATGAACTCAAGGACAGTCTTACCCCAGGGAACATAGAGCACCAGCGCGGCAAGGCTGGCCTGAAGGGCAAACGCAGCGCCGACCACGCGCAATTTGATCGCGCGGCGGTTCGACGACAGCAAAACCGCAATCGCCAGAATCACGATCATGCCCGCAAGGCTCATCAAAATCTGCATTTACGGCTCCCGACCCCTGTTTATGCGAAGGTCCTAGCGGCATCGCCGGTCTTGCGCCAATAAAATTAGCCGCTAATCAGCGTCCATGACCGACCAGACCACATCCGCCAAATCCGGAAGCGCGTTCAAGGGCGCCATTCCTAAATCCCTCTTCATTTTTTCGCTGCTCTATGGCGGCATGACCGTGCTCGCAGGTGTGCTCGGCAACAAACAGGTGGCGCTTGGACCATTGGCGGTCGAGGCGGGTATATTCCCGTTCCTGGTGCTGGTTGCATTGTCGAGCGCGGTCGCCGAATATTTCAGCCGGGAGACCGCGAATAAGCTCGTCATGTTCGGCTTCATCCCGCTTGTCACTTCGATGCTGTTCATCATCCTCGTCTATGCGCTGCCTGCGGCAAAGGACATGGCACCCGACCGGTTGGCGGCGTTCGAGATGATTATGGGGCAAAGCCCTCGGCTAATGGCGGCAGGGATCGTGTCTTACGGCACCTCGCAGTTCCTGAATGTCACGATATTCAGCATGTTGCGCGGCAAGCCCGGCGAGACCGGGCTAACCAAAGGCCTCGCGGTGCGCGGCGCGATTGCCAGTGCGCTTAGCCAAGTCGTCGACACGCTGCTGTTCATCACTATATCCTTCTATGGCATTTTCCCTATCGCCGAGCTGATGGCCGGGCAGATGCTGGCGAAAGTAGTGCTCTCGTTGCTGGTTATACCATTTGTGATTAAAGGACTGGTCGCATTGGCCGCACATCTGGATAGCGACGAAGCATGACCATCGATCCCGTCAATCTCGCCAAGGCCGAAACGCTTACCGAGGCTTTGCCATATTTGCAGCGTTATGCGGGCAAGACCTTTGTCGTCAAATATGGCGGCCATGCGATGGGTGATGCCGCGTTGGCGCAGGATTTTGCCGCGGACATTGTGTTATTGAAAGCTGTCGGTATCAATCCCGTGGTGGTGCATGGCGGTGGGCCGCAGATCGGGGCGATGCTCAAGAAGCTGGGCGTCGAAAGCGAATTTGTCGACGGACTACGGGTGACCGATGCGGAAACCGCTAAGGTTGCCGAAATGGTACTGTCGGGCGCAATCAACAAGGAATTGGTCGGCTGGATCAACGCGGCGGGCGGCAAGGCGCTGGGGATTTCGGGCAAGGACGCGGACTTTGTTCGTGCCACCAAGGTCAAGCGAACGCAGAAGGACCCCGACAGTTATGTCGAA
>JANLSY010000393.1:0-3070 GCA_031362665.1 Sphingomonadales bacterium | reverse complement strand
GATGCCAGCGGCTTCAAGCTTGGTAATTAGTTCAGCACTGCCCTGCGGTGCATCGCGCACCTCGACCAGCCCAGCTACCTCTATCCCTCGTTCGTGCGCCAATAATGCCGTTTCCAGCGCCAGATCAGTCGAACCGAGCATGAGCACCCGTCTCCCTGCAAACGCGTCGTATCGCGACAAAAGCATCTGCAGCGCCAGTGCGCCCATCACGCCCGGCTGGTTCCAGCCCGGAAATGCCATCGCCAGGTCGCGCGCGCCGGTCGCCAGCACGATATGGTTAAAGCCGACCAGCCAAGAACGCTCGGCATCGGCCAGCCCTACGACTTGCTCGGGCAGGCTCGCGACGCCTGAGCCATTGCGGTAAACGCCCCATGCAGTCGTGCCGAGCAACACTTCAACGCCGGCTTCCATCGCCGTTTCGAGTTCGGGCATCGACATGAAAATCGCTTCGAGCATGCGGTCGCTGTTTTGCGTCGCTGCTGTCATTCGTCCGCCAAAATAGAGCGGCACATCATTGCCCATCAATGCGCCCGATACTGGGTTTTCATCGATGAGGAGGACCGAGGAACCTGCTTTGGCCGCATCGATCGCAGCGGCAACGCCGCTCGGACCAGCGCCGACAACGACAACATCATATCTTGCCTCGGGTGGACTATGCGTGCCGTTGACGGCGCAGACGTCGGTTCCGGTAAAATTAAGCTCCATCACACCGCCTCTAATGCTTGCGCCAGATCGGCGATAAGGTCGTCTACATGCTCCAAGCCGACCGAAAGCCGGATCGTGCCGTCAGTAATCCCGCCCGCCAATCGCTGCTCAGGTGCAACGGCATAATGCGTCGTGCTCGCCGAATGGCAAATCAGCGTTTCGGACCCGCCCAGACTGACGGCAAGTTTCAGCAAACGCAACCGGTCGAGCATGCGAAATGCCTCCGCTTCGCCACCATGCAAATGGAACGAGAAGGTCGATCCCGCCGCCTTGCACTGCCGATCATAAACCTCTCGCTTTTTGCTGCCGGCTTCGAGAAATCCTAAATAGGTGACACCGGCAACCTTTGGGTGGTCGCGCAGATATTCGGCGACAGTCCGCGCATTCGCCATGGCGCGCTCGGTTCGTACCGCAACCGATTCAAGCGAACGCAAGACGAGCCATGATGTGTAAGGGTCAAGATGGTTGCCCCACGTTGTGCGTTGCATTCGCAACTGATCGATGAGTTCCTTCCGACCGCTGATTCCGCCTGCCAGCAGATCGCTATGCCCGCCGCAATATTTGGTCAGCGATGTCATGCACAGGTCGACTTTGTGTTCGATGGGGCGCTGTGCAAAGGGGCCGAGCAATGTGTTGTCCACGACGACCAGCGGACGGTGCCCCTGCTTTGCGCCAACCTCATCGGCAACCCGAACCATCAGGTCGAGATCGACAATGGCTGCAGTCGGATTGGCTGGCGTTTCCGCGATGATGAGCTTGAGCGGCCCCATAGCAATCGCGGCATCAGCGGCGGCACGAACATCGTCCTCGTCAGTGCCATCGAGATAGGCTGCCGCGTGCGAGCCAAATTGCGGCATGATGCTGTTGTACAGCATATCAACGCCGCCATAGATCGGGCGGCCATGGACGACGCTGTCGCCGGGCCGGACGTGCGCAAGCGCGATGCTCGAATGCGCGGCCATTCCGCTACAATATGCAACGGCATCCTCCGCGCCATCGATAGCGGCAAGGCGCTTTTCGAGGAAATCGAGACCCGGGTGGCCGAGCCGCGAATAAATGTGGTTGGTTTCGCCGACCAATGGGCCGCTGCCGTCAAAATAAGCCTCGTGCACGTCTTTCGCGTTTTGCGCAGACGGGTAGACGAAGGTTGAAGTCATGAAGATCGGGGGTTTTACCGATCCCATACCCAACTGCGGGTCGTATCCGTGTGCCACCGCAAGCGTTTCGGGGCGCATCCCCTTGCTGTTATCCATTGCCATGGGCGGCAATATAGGCACGTGCCTTATCGCAATACCAGTCGGTAAAGCGCTGGGCGAGCATTTCGGCCTCTTGTGAATAAGGACCGGGAGTATAGCCAATACTGTTCACGCCGACCTGATTATTTTCGGCGAGCGCCTTGTCCTCCAGATTGGTCATTGTCCAAAGCGCGATCAGCTTTTCGACGTCATAATCGACGCCCTCGACGGCATCCTTGTGGACATACCATTTGCCGGTAACATGGGTTTCATGGGGACCGACGGGCATCGCGCTGAACATGAAGACATGGTCGGCGGTGCAATGCACAAAACAATGCGGATCAACCGCCCAGCGCATCGACCCGATGTCGCCATTATTGGCTTCGCACATCAGCTTTTTCGACAGATGTTTGCCATCGCCCGAAATCGAAACGCAGCCTTCGTTGAGCGCAAAGCGTGCAACCTGCCACCAATGGCCCTCGACGGGTGTCTGCGGCAGACCGTGCGCGGTCATCGCAGCTTCGAAGGCGAGGACGCGGGCATCATGGCCGCTGTCGAAATGCTTCGACATGCCGACAGGAAAGGTCTTGGCAAGTTCGGGATGCCCTGTGCCGCAATGATAACATTCGCGGGCATTTTCCATTACCAGCTTCCAGTTGGCGTGTTCCACCAGTACGCTCGTATAGGCCAGCTTTGCATCCTTGAGATGATGCGGGGCGGCATAAGCGGTTAGCTTGTCGCGAAAATCGTCAATCGGCGGCGGGGTTTCGGAAAGGCAGATGAAGATAGTGCCGGCAATACATTCTAAAGCGACGGGCTTCAGTCCGTGGTCGGCTTTGTCGAAGTCATCTGCCATGCGGTTGGCAGCAAATAATGAACCATCCAGATCATATGTCCATCGATGATAGGGACACACCAGCTTCGGTGCGGTGCCACTACCCGGCGCGCAGATCATCGAGCCGCGATGGCGGCAGCTGTTGTGAAACGCACGGATTTCGCCCTGGCGGTCGCGCGTGATAATGACCGGCCACTTGCCCACCATCATCGACACATAGCTTCCGGCCTTCGGCAACTCGCATTCCAAACCTGCCATCAACCAGCTTTCGCCGTAAATCGCGGTCATATCAAAG
>JANLSY010000123.1:0-7576 GCA_031362665.1 Sphingomonadales bacterium | reverse complement strand
CATCTACAAGGCACGGATCAAGATCCTCGTGCACGAATTGGGTGCCGATGAATATCGTCGCCAGGTCGAAGAAGAATTCGCACATGTGAAGACGCTGGGGATTGACCCGCCATTGGCCGAACTCGATCGGATTTCCGCCTTCTTCGCCCCTCCTGCTTTCGATGCAGTCGATGTCGAACCCGACCGCAGCGATCCCGATTTCGCTGTCTGGCTCGACCAAAATGTGAAGCCGCACAAACACGCGGGCTATGCCATCGTCAACATCAGCCTGAAGCCTATCGGTGGCATTCCAGGTGACGCGTCATCAGCCCAAATCGATGTGATGGCGGATTTAGCCGAGCAATACAGCTTCGACGAACTGCGCGTCACCCATGCACAGAACATCGTGCTGCCACATGTGGCCAAGCGCGACTTATATGCTGTGTGGCAGGCGTTGCGTGAAGCGGAACTCGCCGACGCCAATCTCGACCTGATCAGCGACATAATCGCCTGCCCCGGTCTCGATTATTGCAGTCTGGCCAATGCACGCTCGATCCCAGTCGCGCAGAAGATTGCTACCCGTTTTGCCGATTTGGACCGGCAGCGCGATTTGGGCGAGTTGAAGCTCAAAATCTCAGGCTGCATCAACGCGTGCGGCCATCACCATGCCGGACATATCGGCATATTGGGTGTCGACCGAAAGGGCGTCGAAAATTACCAGCTGACCTTTGGCGGTTCGGGTGCGGAAGATGTCAGCATCGGCAAAATCATCGGGCCCGGCTTTGACGAGGACGGCGTGGTTGATGCTGTTGAAAAGGCCACCGAGGTCTACAAGAAATTACGCGAAGGTGACGAACGGTTCCTAGATACATATCGCCGTGTTGGCCTCGATCCGTTCAAGGAGGCGATTTATGGTTGAGTTTCGCTATCGCGACGATGAGGTCACCGAGCAGCCATCGGTTACACTCGACGCTTTTCTTGATCAGTCCAATGCAACCGCAGTCCGGCTCGAACCAGACGACGATTCTCGCGCGCTTATTCCGTTTCTTGACAGGCTAACTCTCATCGAAGTCGCTTTCCCGAAATATCGCGACGGGCGCGGCTATAGCTCGGCACGTATTTTGCGCGAAGCGGGGTACACGGGAGAGCTGCGCGCACAAGGCGATGTCCTTGTCGACCAGATTGCGTTCATGCGCCGTTGCGGCTTCGACAGCTTTGCGCCCGAAGGATCGCTGAACCCTGAGGCGGTCGCACGCGCGCTGTCGACCTATGACCAGTTTTACCAGAAAGCCGCCGACGCTGCTGTGCCGGTTTGGAAGCTACGCCATGGGTGAACAGGTCCGCATCATTGACCGTATCGATACCGCGCCGCGTTATACCGAGGCGGACGCAGTTCGCCTGAATAACATGTTTCGCGGACGTGATGCGGTTGAGATGCTGACGGTTTTGCTCAAGGAAAATATGCTTGGCGACGCCGCCATAGTGTCGAGCTTTGGTGCAGAAAGCGCGGTGCTGTTGCACCTTATCGCCAGCATAAATCCGACGGTCCCAGTGCTGTTTCTGGAAACTGGTAAGCATTTCCCCGAAACGATTACCTATCGTGAGGAATTGCGCGAGCGGCTGGGTCTGACTGATTTGCGTAACCTTATACCCGACCCGGCATTGATCGAAAAGCGCGACGGGACAGGTCTTCGCTGGTCCTATGACCCCGATGGATGCTGCGAAATTCGGAAGGTGTTGCCTTTGAAAGCGGCTCTTGCTGGTTTCGATGCGCAGTTTTCAGGACGCAAAGCTTTCCAGTCCTTCACCCGCAAGGCGCTTCCGCGTTTTGAAATCGAGGAAGGCCGCCTGAAGGTAAATCCGCTGGCTGATTGGGATAAAGCCCGACTCGACGCTTATATGGCAGAACATAACCTGCCCGCGCATCCGCTGGTTGAGCAAGGCTATCCGTCAATCGGCTGCTCTCCTTGCACCACCAGGGTCGCGCCCGGCGAAGACCCCCGTTCGGGCCGCTGGAAAGGCTGGGACAAGGTCGAGTGCGGCATCCACACCGAAGTTATGCCACTGGATGATAACGGCGCAAACGACCCGATATTCTGATCAGCTCTTAGGGAAAAAATATTCCTGAATCTCGTTTGCAATCCGTGCAGGCCGCAACGTCTCGGCATCAATGCAACACCAGCTCGATTTCACCTCGGCCAGAACTTCCTCGCCTCGTTTAATGACGGTGTCATAAAATGACCGTGCACCCTGTACCTTTTCCAACACCACGGTAGCAATTACATCGTCGTCCAGAAACGCAGGCTTACGGTAAGTAATCTCGTGCTTCAGCGCGACCCAAAGATATTTGGCGGCGGTTTCGGGCGGTGCAAGCTTGTTCCAATGCGCCAGCACAGCATCCTGAACCCAGTTCAGATAGCGCGCATTGTTGACATGGCCCATGAAATCGATGTCAGCAGGCAGCACGCCTATGCGGTGAAGATGAGGGAGAGCGGTTGTCATTAGGCTTTCAATATAAGCGAGAAGAAACTGTGATACAGCGGTATTGCGGCGAAACCATGAATAAATGCTGGCGATTACTGACAATGCTAAAGATTTTTTATTCCTGCGGAAAACTTGCTTGGTGCTGACATGAACTTGCAACGCCCGTTCCGCTATCCCACATGACGAATATGCACCGACCGAAACGAAGAAACTGGAGCGATACGCCTGCCTATCGCTGGTCGATGGTCATTTTGGGTTGGGCGCTGATTGTCGCTGCGCCTCTCGTCAGCTGGCTTCCAGGCCCAGGCGGACTGGCGCTGTTTATCATCGGGCTCGGCGTGATCCTCAAACATTCGCTCTGGGCAAAGAAGCGATATTCGCGGCTTTCAAAGCAACATCCCGAATATGCCCGCTGGGCAAATTGGGCACTGCGGCGCAATAAGGTCAAGGGCCGCCCGCCATTTCCCGACATCAAACGCGACATCATGCACCTGTTCCGGCGCGATGATCTCGACGCCAAACTGCCATAACCCGTGTTGACTTTTACAGCCATCGAACGTATCGGCCACGACAACAAAGGCGGTCGCTGGACAGATTCGGCGGCCCTTTTCATTTCAATACGAATAAAAACTAAGGATTACAGTCATGAAGCGCACTTTCCAGCCGAGCAATCTCGTGCGTGCCCGTCGCCACGGTTTTCGTCTTCGCATGTCGACCGCTGCTGGCCGCAACATCCTGAACGCTCGCCGCGCACGTGGCCGCAAGAAGCTGTCGGCGTAAGCCACAGTAAAGCGGACCGCGACATGCGCGGTTACGGCATCATCAAAAAAAGGTCGGATTTTCTGGCCGCCAACCGGGGGAAGCGATATGCAACTCCCGGTTTTGTTTTGCTGGTTAAGGACCGTCAAGACGCGGACTCATCGATTCGGTTAGGGATCACCATCACCAAGAAAGTCGGCAATGCAGTCGTCCGCAATCGGATGCGGCGGAGGTTCCGCGCACTCGCGTTGGAAATGCTCGGCGACAACGGCAAGTCCGGCGCGGACCATGTGCTCATCGGTCGCGATGGCGGGATCGAACGTGATTTCGCCGAGCTACGCGCCGATTTGTCACGGGCTTTGGATAAACTTGGCAAGTGATCGCAAAACTTCTCATCTTCATCGCACGCGGCTGGCAGATCGGCCCATCACGTATCCTGCCACCGACCTGCCGCTACAGCCCAAGCTGCTCGGCTTATGCGATTTCGGCACTTCAAAGATATGGCGCAATTAAGGGTGGCTGGCTTGCGCTCAAACGGCTATTGCGCTGCCAACCTTGGGGCGGGCACGGACATGATCCAGTGCCATAATGGCCCAAATTCTTGATTAACGGGGAAAGTTTAACGTGGACGACAAGCGTAACCTGATATTTGCAGTCTTGCTGACAGGCCTGATCCTGTTCGGCTGGCCCTATGTTGCGAGCACCTTCTTTCCAACAGCCGTGCCTGCCCCCGTCACCGCGCCGGTCAAGACCGAGGCGGCGACCGGAGCATCCACATCCGGAGCCCCGATCACCTCGGCTGCAGCACCCAAAAATGTTCCACTGGGCGATGCACTCAAAGGCTCGGTCCGCGTTTTAATCGAAACGCCCAAATTGAAGGGCTCGATAAACCTCGAAGGCGCGCGGATCGACGACCTGTTGATGCTCACGCATCGCACGGCGCTACCCAAGGATTCGCCACCGGTTCGCCTGTTTGCGCCATCCGGCACCGCAAAGGCGCATTTCGCGCGCTTTGGTTGGGTTGGCACCGGCGTTACTGTTCCCGACGACAAGACGGTATGGACACCCAGCGCCGGCAAATTGACGCCCGAAGCACCGGTGACGTTGAGCTGGACCAACGCCGAAGGCCAGAAGTTCGAAATCGTCCTGTCGATCGACAAGCATTACATGATTACTGCCGAGCAGCGCTTTACCAATAGCGCTGCAACCGAAGCACAAGTCGCACCATTCGGCCTTGTAAGCCGCAACGGTCAGTCGCCTGACCCTGACACATGGAATATCCATGTCGGGCCGATGGGCGTTTTCAACGACGAAATCGTCAACATCAACTATGACGACGTCATCGAGGCACCGAAGGGTGAGGTCGATTATTCGACAACTGGCGGCTGGCTCGGCGAGACTGAAAAATACTGGCTGACGGCGCTGGTCCCCGACCAGAAGGTAAAAACCAACGTCTCGTTCAAGACCGCTGACGGCTATTATTGGACGCAGATGGTCAACGCTACACAGAGCAAGGTAGCTGCGGGTGCGACCATTTCGCAAACCTCGCGTTTGTTTGCCGGAGCAAAGGAAGTCGAAACGCTCGACATGTATGCCAACAAGCAGGGCGTGCCGTTGCTTGATTATTCCATCGACTGGGGCTGGTTCTGGTTCATCGCCATTCCCTTCTTCTGGATACTCCATTGGCTGTTCGGCGTCTTCGGTAACTTCGGGGTGGCGATTATCGGCCTGACCATCGTCGTGCGCCTGTTCATGTTCCCTGTTGCGCAAAAGCAGTTTGCCTCGATGGCGCAGATGCGGGTCGTCCAGCCCAAGATGAAAGCGGTGCAGGAGCGGTGGAAGGATGACAAGCCCCGCATGCAGCAGGAGATGATGAAGCTTTACAAGGACGAAAAGGTCAATCCGCTTGCTGGTTGCCTACCCATCGTGCTGCAAATTCCAATCTTCTTTGCGCTCTACAAGATTTTGATGCTGAGCATCGAAATGCGGCACCAGCCATTTGCGCTGTGGCTTCAGGATTTGTCCGCACCCGATCCCTCGGCGCATATACTGTTCGATGCACTCGGCACCGGCATTACTCTGCCCGCCTTCCTGGCGATTGGTGTGTTGCCGATCCTGCTCGGCCTGACGATGTGGCTGATGCAGAAGCTCAATCCGCAGCCAATGGACGATGTGCAGAAACAGGTTTTCGCCATCATGCCATGGTTCCTGATGTTTATCATGGCACCGTTTGCGGCAGGGCTTCAGCTATATTGGGTCATGTCGAACCTTATCTCGATTGCGCAGCAGAAATGGCTCTACTCACGGCATCCGATTCTGAAGCAGCAAGCTATCAAGGATGCTGAGGAAAAAGCTGCCGCGAAAGCCAAGGCAGGGACGTGAGCGCGGATGTCATTGCAGGAATCGAGGAGCCGAACCGGATTTTTTCCGGCCCGGTGACGTTCCTAAAATCAGCGCCCAAGCTTGAGTTTCTACCCGACCCGACCGTACCGGAAATTGCCTTTGCCGGTCGGTCCAATGTTGGCAAGTCGAGCCTGATCAACGCGCTGGTCAACCGCAACAATCTGGCGCGCGCCTCGAACACGCCGGGGCGCACGCAGGAGCTGAACTTCTTCGACGTTGGCAACCCTGCGCTGTTCCGCATCGTCGATATGCCCGGATACGGCTATGCCAAGGCACCGCTCAAGACCGTCCAGCAGTGGCGCTACCTGATTAACGATTATCTGCGCGGACGCGCTGTACTCAAGCGCGTGTTCGTCCTAATCGACAGCCGTCACGGCATCAAGGAAGTCGACCATGACATCATGGGAATGCTTGATGCCGCCGCAATAAGTTATCGCATCGTCCTAACTAAAACCGACAAGATCAAGGCGACCGAGCGCGAAGCCGTCGAGGCCGATACGATGGCAAAGCTGCGCAAACATGTAGCGGCCTACCCCGACTTGTCGGTGACGTCGGCCGAAAAAAAGGGTGGGATTGATGATTTACGCCGGGCGGTGCTAGAAGCAGTGGCTTCATGAGCATCAAACTCATCATCGGCAACAAGGCCTACTCAAGCTGGTCGCTGCGCGGCTGGCTGGCGGTCAAACAGTCTGGGCTGCATTTCGATGAAATGACGGTCCCATTATTTGACGACGACTGGGACGAGCGAAAGCGCGAAGTCGACCTTGCGCCATCATCGGGAAAAGTTCCGATAATTTGGGATGGCGACATCGTGGTATGGGATAGCCTCGCCATCATCGACTATCTCGCCGACAAGGTGGGGCGTGATCGCTATTGGCCAAAGGACGAAGTCGCGCGCGGCATGGCGCGGTCGATGGCAGCGGAAATGCACTCGGGCTATACCTCGTTACGCCGCGAATGCCCTATGAACATCCGCAAGACTTTTTCCGATGTGAAGGTGTCCGAAGAAACGCGCGCAGACGCAATCCGCATCTTGCAAACATGGGCCGAAGCGCGCTCGCGGTTCGGACGCGAGGGGCCATATCTATTCGGCACCTTCAGCGCCGCCGACATTATGCTCGCACCCGTAGTGACGCGCTTTGTTACTTATGGTTTCACCCTGCCCGGTTTTGCGCAAGGCTATGTCGAAACGATGTTAGCACATCCGTGGATGGAAGAGTGGTACGCGGCTGCGGCCGAGGAGCCGTGGACGATCAAGCGCATCGAGGACGCCGTTACTTGATCCGTTGGGTAGGATAAGGCGTGCCATCCTTGCGAAAATATCCGTCATCTCCGAAAGTCATATCGATATCTGAATAGGCTCCGCCCTTACTGCGGTCGCCGGTGCCAATGGCAATGAATACGCAATCAATATTGGTTCGGTTCACCAGATGGTGGCCATTTTCGACACCGGCCGGCCAGGCAGCAACATCGCCTGCCTGCATGATCGTTTCGCCATTATCCTCAATTAAAACCGCCTCGCCTGACAATATGACGACCAACTCGTCCTCGCCTTCATGCCAGTGGCGCTGCGATGACCACGCGCCGGGTTTCAGCACGACATGGCTTGCACCCATTTGCGTGAGGCCAGCTGTAGGCGCCAGCCTGCGCCACCAGCGACCCTCAACCTGCTCATCGAACGGTGCGGGATAGCCAGTAACGTTGCTTTGCGGGATCGCTTCAAAGTCGATTTTGGGCATTTCAACTTCCTAACCGCATTGCGCGCGGTGCAGTAGCTTCTGGTCGGCAAGGACAAGAGCCATCATCGCCTCGACAACCGGCGTACCTCTGATGCCGACACATGGGTCATGACGGCCCTTTGTTACAATATCAGTTGCCTCGCCGTCGCGGGTAATTGTCTCAACGGGTGACAAAATCGACGAAGTGGGCTTGAACGCCACCCGCGCCACCA
>JANLSY010000360.1:0-2641 GCA_031362665.1 Sphingomonadales bacterium | reverse complement strand
TCGATATGCGCTTTTTGCAATATCAATGGCGGTGAAAGCGCAATGATGTCCCCTGTGGCGCGAACCAATAATCCCTTGTCGAAGCATTTGTGGAAAAGCTGCATGCCGCGCTTGCCGACGCCTCCGGCATGGGGTTCCAGTTCGATGGCGGCGACCATCCCCATGTTGCGGATGTCGATGATGTGGCGTTTGCCCTTCAGGCTGTGGACCGCCTCCTGCCAGTAACCATGCAGGCTTGCGGCGTGGTCGAATATCCCTTCGGATTTATACAAATCGAGCGTCGCGAGACCGGCTGCCGCGGCTAGCGGATGGCCCGAATAAGTATAGCCGTGGAACAGTTCGATGCCGTCGGGCCCGCCCTCGACCACGCCATCATGGATATGGCGGCTGACGGCAACGGCGCCCATAGGAACGGCGGCATTGGTCAGTCCCTTGGCCATGGTGATGATGTCGGGCGTTACACCCAAAGTCCCTGAAGCTGTTGCGCCGCCGACGCGGCCGAATGCGGTAATGACCTCGTCGAAGATCAGGACGATGCCGTGCTTCCTGGTGATTTCGCGCAGTTTTTCCAGATAGCCGATTGGCGGCACCAATACACCAGTGGACCCAGCCATGGGCTCCACAATGACGGCGGCAATCGTTTCCGCTCCGTGCAGTGCGACAATCGCTTCCAGATTATCAGCCAGATGCCCACCCCATTCCGGACGCCCCTTCGTAAAGGCATTATGCTCCATATTGTGGGTGTGCGGCAGATGATCGACACCCGTCAGCAAGGTGCCAAATTGGCGGCGGTTGTTGACGATCCCGCCTACCGAAATCCCGCCAAAACCCACGCCGTTATAGCCGCGTTCCCGCCCGATCAGACGGGTGCGTGTCCCTTGGCCGATGGCGCGCTGGTAAGCCAAAGCGATTTTGAGCGCGGTATCGACAGATTCCGAACCGCTGTTGGTAAAAAATATCCGGTCCAGGCCTTCAGGCATCATTGCGGCGATACGCGACGCGAGTTCGAAAGCGAGCGGGTGACCTAATTGGAATGGCGGCGCATAATCCAGCTCGGCCGCTGTTTTCTGGTTGGCTTCGACAATCGGCGCGCGGCAGTGTCCTGCGTTGACCGCCCATAGCCCTGCAGTGCCGTCGAGAATCTGCCGTCCGTCGTCGCACGTATAATGCATGTCCTTGGCAGATTTAAGCTGACGCGGGGTCGCCTTGAATGCCCGGTTCGCGGTGAACGGCATCCAGAATGCGGCTAGGGGGTCGTTTTCAAGTTTCATCATTCCGCTCCGGCAATTGGCTGCAAACACTTATGCTATGTGCCGACCGTCTTTCTCGATTGAAAAGATTGTTACGACCGGAAAATTTTGCTCGACCGATTAGCTCTTCGCAAATCTCTGCTTTGCCCAATAGCCAATCAGGAATGCGACTGTCACGATTACACTGGCCCATAATTCCTTTGAACTAGTTGGAGACAGCCCCATCATCACCAGAACGCCGCCCATGCCGAGTATCGCAAACCATGTGCCATAGGGATAAAGCCACATCTTCACCTGCAACCGCTCGGGTGCTTCGGCTTCGAATTTTGCCCGCAGCTTAAGCTGCGCAAAGGCGACCAGCATGTAAATGAACAGCATAATCGCGCCCGACGAGGTTACGAGAAAATTGAACACGCGGTCCGGCGAGAGGATCGAAGCTGCGAGGGCAAAATAGCTGAAAAGGCTGGCGATCAAAATGGCGCGGGCAGGAACACGCGCCTTGCTGAGCCGGACGCAGGATTGCGGCGCGTCGCCGTTGCGTGCCAGCCCGAACATCGCGCGCGATGTGATGTATATACCCGAATTGAGGCAGGACAGTACCGCGACCAATATGATCGCCTCCATGATAAGGTCGGCGCCCGGATAGCCCATTTGCCGAAGCGCATGCGCGAAGGGCGAGGTTCCGGCTTCAATCTCGGTCCACGGCACGACTGACACGATCAGGAAGATTGATAGCACGAAGAAGATCAGGATTCGCGCCGACACAGAAATTGTCATCCGCGCAATTGTTTTCGATCCTTCCTCCGATTCCGCCGCTGCCAGCGTTGCGATTTCGGCACCGCATAGCGAGAAGATCGTCGTCGCGACCCCGGCAAATATCGCGGCAACCCCGGCTGGCGCAAAACCACCGTGAGCGGTCAAATTGGAAAAGGTCGGGCCTGCAGGAGAAGTAACGCCAGTTGCGTAGGCTCCTGCAACAAGGATGAAAACGATTATCGCTACAACTTTTGTCGAAGCGAACCAGAATTCGAATTCGCCATAGGATTTGGCTGACATCAGGTTCACTGCCGTCAGTATCGCCATCAGCACGACGCCGATCTGCCAGACTTCCAGCATCGGATACCAACCGTTGATGATCTTCGCCCCGGCAATCGCCTCAATCGCGATGACGACGACCCAAAAATACCAGTAAAGCCAGCCAACCATATAGCCTGCCCAATCGCCAACGCCTTGCCGGGCGAAATCGGGAAAGGTCTGAACGCCGGGGATGGCAATCGACATTTCCGCGATCATCCGCATCACGAGCAGCACGAGAAACCCAGCCAGCGCACAGCTGAGGACTGCCGCAGGACCGATATTGCCAATCGCGGTGGACGAACCGACGAAAAGCC
>JANLSY010000354.1:0-3077 GCA_031362665.1 Sphingomonadales bacterium | reverse complement strand
GAAAACTTCGCGTTCAAGCCAGCCAGCGACCGGCCAGATTTCGGTGACCGACGGCACCGGCACGTCCTCATCGGTGCTGACATGAACACGAATGCGGTGGTTCTTCGTCAAGCTGAGGAGGCAATACACCACCTCAAACCGCGGATCGCGGTCGGGCCAATCGACGCCTGCAATTTCCATCAACTGCTGATAATCGCACGTGTCGCGCAACTGCACCATGCAACCGACCAAGGCGTCGCGCTTCACATAAAGCGCAACTTCGCCAAACTCTTCCTCGACCGAGACTAAATCGCGCCCCAGCGCTTTCTTGATGGCCGCAACTGTGCCCTTCGGCTTTTCTATAAGGGGTGCGGAATGGATCACCGTTCGAACGTCCCGACACGGCGAATTTTGCGCTGCAACTGCATGATGCCATACAGCAGAGCCTCGGCAGTAGGCGGGCAACCGGGAACATATATATCCACCGGCACAATGCGGTCACAACCGCGCACGACGCTGTAGCTGTAATGATAATAGCCGCCGCCATTGGCGCAGCTGCCCATCGAAATCACATATTTCGGTTCGGACATCTGGTCGTAAACCTTGCGCAGCGCTGGCGCCATTTTGTTGCAGAGCGTTCCGGCAACAATCATCACGTCCGACTGGCGCGGTGAAGCGCGCGGGGCGATGCCGAAGCGTTCGAAATCGTAGCGCGGCATATAGCCGTGGATCATCTCAACCGCGCAACAAGCCAAACCAAAAGTCATCGGCCACAGCGAACCCGTACGCGCCCAGTTGAACAGGTCCTCGGTCGAGGTCACGACAAAGCCCTTGTCGCTGACTTCGCTGTCGATGTCCTTGAAAAAATCGGCGTCAGGCGCGGTCCCAGTCGAGCCTTGGGGTGTCTTTTCGATTACTCCCATTCGAGCGCTCCCACTTTCCAGGCGTAGATGAAACCGATGACCAGTTCGAACAGGAACAGCATCATCGTGCCCCAGCCCACCCATCCGGTTTCGCCAAGGCTAACCGCCCAAGGAAACAGGAAAGCGGCTTCAAGATCAAAGATGATAAAGAGGATCGCGACGAGATAGAACCGCACATCAAACTGGCTGCGCGAATCCTCAAATGCCGGAAATCCGCATTCATATTCGGCAAGCTTTGCCTCGGTCGGCTGATGCGACCCGGTCAGCCGCGAAACGCCCATCGGCAGAAACACAAATGCCGATGACAAAAGCAGCGCCACTACGAGAAACAATAGTATCGGCAGATATTGCGACAAATCGGTCAAAATCAGACTCGCTTTTGAGGGCGTTAAACTGCCGCGCTTCTAGGGGCTCGAACGGCTTGCCGCAAGGCCCGAGACGCGCTTTTTACAGCCATTTTGCGCTTTATTTCAGTGCACCTGCGAGCAGTTTATGCAACTTGCTGTGGAGAATGTCATTTGCCGCCAAAACCTGGGCATCGGCGATGTGCGGACTACGGCCACGATAGTCTGTCACAAAGCCGCCTGCTTCGCGCACCAACAGGCATCCCGCTGCACTATCCCAAGGCGACAGACCGCTTTCCCAAAAGCCGTCATAGCGGCCAGCGGCGAGCCAAGCGAGGTCGAGACTGGCGGCACCAAAGCGCCGGATTCCCGAGACCTGCGGCCCGATAGCGGCATAAATCTTTGCCCACTCATCAAAATCACCATGGCCTTTATACGGCGTTCCTGTCGCGATAAGTGCTTCGTTCAATTGCCGCCGTGCCGATACACGCAGGCGCTTGTGACCAAGATAAGCGCCCTTGCCGCGTTCCGCCCAAAAGCTTTCGTCGGTAATCGGGTTGTAAACGAGCCCGGCAAAGATATCGCCCCAGCCTGAACCGTCGGGCTTCGGATCCTGCACCGCAATCGAGATCGCAAAATGTGGAATGCCGTGAAGGAAGTTCGTGGTTCCATCCAATGGGTCGACAATGAAACGCGGCTTACCCTCGGCTCCAGCAATCTCGCCGCCCTCTTCCATCAGGAAACCCCAATCAGGACGCGCAATTTCTAATTCACGGAAAATAGTATCTTCGGCCCGTTCGTCGGCCTTCGATACAAAATCGGCAGGCCCTTTCTGGCTGACCTGCAGTTGCTCGATCTCGCCGAAATCTCGGCGCAACTTGCCGCCCGCTTTACGCGCGGCTTTTTCCATAATGGTCAGTAGACCGGTTAATGCTGGCATCAGTCGGCCTTCTTCACATATTCCCGCGCATAGACATCGACCACGATCCTGGTACCCGCACCGATAAACGGAGGCACCATGACGCGGACGCCATTGTCGAGTATTGCCGGTTTATAGCTCGATGAAGCGGTCTGACCTTTCACGACCGCGTCGGCCTCAACGATCATCGCTTCAATTTGGTCGGGCAAAGCAACCGAGAGCGCCTCGTCGTCATACATTTCCATGACAACATCCATTCCGTCCTGCAGGAAAGCTGCTGCATCGCCGAGCAAGTCGCTTGGCAAAGTCACCTGATCATAGGTTTCCTTGTCCATGAAGACGAGATTGTCGCCCTCGGCATACAGGAACTGAAAATCCTTCTGGTCAAGACGCACCTTTTCCACGCTTTCCGCCGAACGGAAACGGATGTTGTTCTTGCGGCCATCGCGCAGGTTTTTAAGCTCGACCTGCATGTAAGCGCCGCCCTTGCCAGGTTGGGTATGCGCTGTTTTTACGACACGCCACAGCCCGCCTTCATATTCAAGGATGTTACCCGGCTTGATTTCAACCGCGTTGATTTTCATGTGACGAACTCGCTGACAAGTGGAAAGAGCACGCGTGCCTCAGCACGCTGTTGGTGGCGGCCTTTAACGATGGCAGCGCAATTAGGCAAGCAGGGCGTTAAACACCTTAACCGCTTCGGCAGGACCTTGTGGATGATTCCACACCACGGAACTGACGGCGAGAAAATCAGCGCCAGCATCAATGAGCGGCTTGGCGTTGTCGGGCGTGATTCCACCAATAGCGACGCAGGGAATTTCGGTCACCCGCGACCATTTTTGAAGCGTGTCTAACTCAGCCACATGCTCGACTTGCTTGGTGGCAGTCGGATAGAAAGCTCCAAACGCCACA
>JANLSY010000335.1:0-1931 GCA_031362665.1 Sphingomonadales bacterium | reverse complement strand
GATTTGAGTGTAACCAGCGACCCTGCGCCAAACATATGGCCCAGAAACAGTCCGTCGGGTTTAAGTATCTGCCGGAACTGCACAAGCGCACCTGGCAGATCGTTGACACTGTCGAGTGTTCCGGCGGCAATAACCAAATCGAAACGGTGAGGCTCGAATGGCAGCCGGTCTTCGTCGACAAAAACGGGAGAATATACGACACATGGCCGTTGTCTGGTTATTCGTTCTGCATATTCCGCCATCGGACCGATGATCAGTGCGTTTTCGAACTCGCGTGAAACGAGCTCCAGCCGTTCGGCGAACTCCTCGGCAACATAGTTCCAAAGGAAAGAATCGCCGCCTCGTGATGCCGCGCGCTCCCGCAGCACTCGCCTTCGTTGGCGGTCAAATATCTCTGGCGGCAGACCGGAAATCTCCATTTCGGTCTTGTGGAGACTAGCGACATGACAGACAAGAGGTCTAATGGTGTCGCTTGGCCAAATCATTAAACCGGCGCTCGATTTTGCGCTGCCCGAACGCTGTCCCGCGTGCGGTGCAATAACTTCGGACGGCTCAAATTTTTGTGCCGACTGCTGGCCAAAGCTTCGTTTCCTCGCCCCGCCATGGTGCGCGGCATGTGCGCTGCCGTTTTCCTATGAGCAGCATATGGGCACTTTATGTGCAAATTGCCTTTCTGATCCGCCGTCGCACGACGGGATAAGGGCGGTCGTCGCGTATGACGATTTGTCGCGGCAGATCATCTTACGGTTGAAATATGGTGGCAAAATCGGACTAGCCAAATTGGTAGCGCGGCAACTCGTCAGGCACTTACCCGAGGACCGAGGCGATATCATTGTCACGCCCGTACCGCTGCATTGGACGCGATTATGGTCGCGTAGTTTCAACCAGTCTGCGTTGATTGCCCAGGAACTGGCTCGGCTGGGAGCCATGGAATATTGTCCAGACCTGTTGCAGCGGACGCGGCGTACTCCATCGATGCGCGGTCTATCTTCAAAGCAAAGGCGCAAAACCGTCACCAAGGCACTGGTGGCGAACCCCGGCAGGCTAGAACGAACCAAGGGTAGGCGGATAATATTGGTTGACGACGTGCTGACCACTGGTGCTACCAGCGATGCCTGCATCAAGGCGCTCAAAAAGGCGGGTGCGCAGTGGGTGCAGCTATTCTGCTGGGCAAGGGCGTTGCGTGGCGAGGCGTTTCCGGAGCATCAGGTGATAACGCTAGACGCTTGACTAAAGCGGGCGGCAATACCATTTCATGTTTATGACAGCCAAAGTCGAAATCTACACCAAATTTGCCTGCCCTTATTGCGTGCGTGCAAAGCATCTGCTCGATGACAAAGGCGTGGCCTATGACGAGCATGACGTAACGATGGGCGGCGCGCGTCGCGAAGAGATGCTCGAACGGGCACCCGGCGCGCGCACGGTGCCACAGATATTCATCAATGATGTTGCGATTGGCGGCAGCGATGATCTGTATGCGCTGGACCGCCAGGGTAAGTTGAACGACATACTCGCCGATAGTTCCGCTTGATGATCGCATTCGACCTACAATGCATCGGCGGTCACAGATTTGAAGGCTGGTTTGCGTCCTCGTCCGATTTTGAAACGCAGCAGTCGAGCGGGCTGTTGGCTTGCCCGGTTTGCGACGATTTGATTGTGCGCAAAGCGCTATCGGTTCCCAATGTCGGGCGTAAAGGCAATCAGGTAATTTCGGCGAAGGCTAACTTGCCAGCGACTGCTGAACCATCCAGCGGCGAAATGATTAACGCACCATCGTTGCCCCCAGCAATGCTTGAGGTGATGCAAAAGTTGGCCGCGGCGCAGACCGAAATGCTCAAAGCGTCAGATTGGGTCGGTCGCGAATTTGCTGAAACCGCCCGTGCGATCCACTATGGCGAAGAGGCTGATCGGCTTATCCACGGCGAAACCAG
>JANLSY010000331.1:0-21809 GCA_031362665.1 Sphingomonadales bacterium | reverse complement strand
GGCGCTGGCAGAAGATGCCGCCAAGAGCGCGTCGGAAAGCTGGGTTGGCGCGCGTGACTGGGCTTTGTTATTGTTGCTTTATGGCAGCGGATTGCGCGTCAGCGAGGCGACCGGGCTATCAGGCAATGTTCTGCCCCTCGGTTCGACCCTGCGCGTTACCGGCAAGCGTAACAAGACCAGAATTGTTCCATTACTGGAACAAGTTAAGTCAGCTATCGAAGACTATATCTCGCTTTGTCCTTACCACGTCGCCAGCGATAAGCCACTGTTTCGCGGTGCCCGCGGCGGACCATTATCGCCGTCCCTTGTTCGCCGCGCTGTGCAGGGCGCGCGAGGACGGCTCGGACTCTCCGAACGCACCACGCCGCACGCGCTGCGCCATAGCTTTGCTACACATTTGCTGGCAGGTGGCGCAGATCTGAGGAGTTTGCAGGAACTGCTCGGCCATGCCAGCCTGTCATCGACGCAAGTTTATACGGCGGTCGATACCGCGATGCTGCTCGACGAATATCTTAACGCGCATCCTCGGGCTTCCACCTGATCAATCGCCAGATATACCCCAACACGATAAGTGCGATGATAACGGTCGATAGCGGACCTAATATCTTTTCAACGTCTTCAAACTGCGACCCGAGTACAAAGCCCGCAGCCGCGAGTGCGGCACTCCACCCAGCCGTTCCAATAGTAGAAAAAACCAGAAAGCGGCGATGCGACATGTGAAATATGCCCGCTGGAATCGAAATCAGCGACCTGAGAGTCGGCAACATTCGTGCTACCAGTACGATGATCGATCCATGCTTTTTGAACAATCCATGCCCGCGTTCGATTTCTTTCCAGCTCAATGTTAACCAGCGGCCATAGCGGTCGGCAAAGCGATGTAACCGGTCGGGTCCAAATTTAATCGCCAGCCAGAACCAAAGATAATTGCCGAGCATCGCGCCCGCTGTGCCGGCGGCAACTACGCCGCCCAGATGCATGTTTCCGCGAGCGGCGGACACGCCTGCTACCGTCATGATGACTTCCGACGGCACCGGTGGGAACACCGTCTCCAGAAACATCAGCAGCGCAACACCCCAATAGCCGGTGTCGTTCACCAGGTGGATTATCCAGTCATCCATAGGTTCAACTAGCTAGCCTTGCCTCGATGGCGTCCCAGATTTTACCGGGCGTGTCAGTGCCGTTAAACCGGTCGATAGAGACAATCCCGGTAGGCGATGTCACGTTGATTTCGGTCAGCCATTGGCCGCCGATGACGTCGATACCGACAAAAATCAGACCGAGTTCCTTCAATCGCGGTCCCATAACGGCGCAGATTTCCCGTTCGCGTGGAGTGAGATCGGTTGCCTCGGCGCTGCCGCCCACGGCGAGATTGGAACGGAACTCACCCTCGCCCGGCTTGCGGTTTATCGCGCCCGTAACTTCACCGTCGATCAGCACAATACGCTTGTCGCCCTTGGCCACATCGGGAAGGAAGGGCTGCACCATATGCGGTTCGGGCCAGGTGGTGTTGAACACCTCCAACAGCGCGCCGAGATTGTCGCCTTCGGCTGGCACACGGAAGATCGCCTTGCCGCCATTGCCATGGAGCGGCTTGATGACCACCGCGCCGTGCTCTCGC
The DNA here is from genome assembly GCA_031362665.1 of Sphingomonadales bacterium. GTDB lineage: Bacteria > Pseudomonadota > Alphaproteobacteria > Sphingomonadales > Sphingomonadaceae > Sphingorhabdus_B. The sequence goes on along the minus strand of JANLSY010000331.1, from coordinate 20,191 downwards.
TGGAAATCCCGAATCTCGTCAGTCGAACGGGTAATCAGCGTTGGGGGCATAAATTGGCGGTAATCGAGCACCATCACTTTTTCAGGCGCGTTTCGTACGCTTGCCGGATTGTTGACGACCAAAGTTTCGCTTTCGATCCGCTCAAGCAAATGCGTTGCGGTGATGTAACCGACGTGGAAAGGCGGGTCCTGCCGCATTAGCACAACGTCGATGTCCGACCCAAGGTCGATGCGCTTCGGCTCGCCAAAACGGTAATGCGCCCCCTCGACACGCTGCACATCATATACCGGATGCGCCCATGCGGTCAGGCGATCGTTGGCGTCGAGGGTCAGTGTGCCGACATCATAATGCCAGACATCGTAACCCCGCGCCTGCGCCGCCAGCATCAATGCGAAGCTGGAATCGCCCCCAATGTTGATGCCGTCCATCGGGTCCATCTGGACTGCGACTTTTATACCCATGCGTTGTTCCTATCCGTGCCAGACATTCGGCAAATGGTGCGGCAAGCGCCAGGGTGCAACCAATATCACGTCGATCTGCATGTTTTCGGTGTTTGTGCCATATTTTGGTAGCAGGATTTCGGCGGCGGCGGCCACACGCTGCAGGCTGCGCGGATTTATAGCGAGATCAAGGTCGGTCAGCTTGGTGCGCGCTTTCACCTCTACAAACGCCACCGTCTTACCACGGCGGGCAATCAGGTCGATCTCGCCACGCGGAGTTTTGACGCGCTCGCCGACGATCCGCCAGCCCCGCAAACGCAGAAACCACGCGGCGATTACCTCTCCGCGCCGTCCACGTTTTTCAGCTTCATAGCGGTTCATTTAGTTTTCAGCTCGGTTGCCCGCGCATAAACGTCGCTGCGTTCGAGCCCGAAACGTTTGGCGATTGCACCAGCGGCTTTGGCCGCGGACATAGTTTCCAGTGCCTCACGCAACGCCGCGTCTATATCACCTGTTTCTGCCGCAAGCTGCTGAGAGGGCGGACCTACGATTAATACGATTTCACCCTTGGGCTCCTGCGCGGTGTATCGTTCGGCCAATTCCGACGCACTGCCCGTCACGACCTCTTCAAATTTCTTGGTGAGTTCGCGCGCAATCGCGATTTCGCGATCCCCGTAAGCCTCGGCAATCGCCGTCAAAGTAGCCGCCAAACGCGGGCCACTTTCGTAAAACACCAATGTCGCTTTGATACCAGCCAGTTCAGCCAAAGCGTCCGCCCTAGCTTTTGCCTTCGACGGCAAAAATCCCGCAAACAAGAATCGGTCGGTCGGCAATCCGCAAATCGACAGCGCCGCAATCGCCGCACTCGGCCCCGGTGCGGCAAAGACCTCAACCCCCGCCTCCCGCGCCGAACGCACCAATTTATAGCCCGGATCGGAAATCAGCGGCGTCCCGGCATCTGACACCAAAGCCACCACCCCCTCGCTCGCGGCCGCGACCAGCGCCAAACGGTCACCCTCGCTGCTATGGTCGTTGTAACGCCGCATTTTCTTCTTGAGACCAAGGTGATGCAACAGTTTACCTGTTACCCGGCTATCCTCAACCGCCACGATATCTGCGGCTTCCAAGATCGCAATGGCCCGCTGTGACATATCTGCAAGGTTGCCGATGGGGGTCGCGACGACATATAAGCCCGACTCGAACGACATTAAAAAACAAATGCTTTCGCCAAGGGACATATCATGAGCGCAACCATATCCGCGAACCGCGCCTCGCCGCAAGCTATTGCGTCAGGGCTCAAAAAGCTGCTCATTCTCGCGATGGCAGGCCTTCTTGCCGCGTGTCAGGCAATCCCGCGTGGCGGCGATGGGCCGCCACCGGTGGTCAGCCCAGATCCTTTGGACGGAATGCACCGTGTGGCGCTGCTGTTGCCGATCACCGGTCCAGATGGCGATGTCGGCCAAAGTATCGCCAATGCTACCGCGCTGGCCCTTTCCGATACCAAGGCAACTAATATCCAGCTTTCCACCTATGACACGACGTTGGGCGTTACCGCCGCGACGAACCGCGCGGTTGCAGACGGCAACAAGTTAATCCTTGGTCCCTTACGCGGCGATCAGGTGCTAGATGTTGCCAACATCGCGCGCCCCAAGAATATCCCTATCCTTAGTTTCTCAAACGATACGGGCGTTGCAGGCCGCAATGTATTCTTGCTCGGCCACTTGCCCAACCAGTCGATCGACCGTTCGGTGCGCTATGCCAAGGTGCAAGGTTTCACGCGCTTTGGTGCGATTGTACCCAAAAATGTCTACGGCCAGCGCGCAAGCGCCAGCCTGACGCAATCGGCCCGCGCGGCTGGCGTGACGCTGGTCGGTATTGCGGAAACCGATAGCGGCACCGCTTCGGTCGATGCAGCTACAAAGAAACTGGCGGCCATGGGCGCAATAGACGCGGTTCTGGTCGCTGATAGCGGACGTGCGGCGCTCGGCATTGTTCCGGCGCTGCGCCGCAACGGCTTGCGCAATGCCAAAGTAATCGGCACCGATTTGTGGAATATCGACGGATCACTAGCAAGCAACAGCATGATGTACCGCTCGTGGTTTTCGAGCGTTTCGGACAATCTTTACAACCAGTATGCCGGAAGATACCGCGCGCGTTTTGGCAAATCGCCGTTACGGCTGTCCAGCCTTGGTTACGACTCGATCTTGCTCGTCGCCCGCATTGCGCGCGGAGGCTGGCGCCCCGGCACCGCGTTCCCGACATCGCAGCTTACCGACCCGCAGGGCTTTATCGGCGTCGACGGCGCGTTCCGGTTCATGGCGAACGGTCTCACCGAGCGCATGTTAGAAGTGCAGGAAATCCAGGCGGGCAAGTTCGTTACGATTGACGCTGCGCCGGCTTCGTTCGCCAAATAAGCACGCTAAATGGGCATCGCCACCGTCACGCATGTCTTTGCTATCGCGGCTAACAGTTTATGGGAGATGATCGGCGATTTTGGCGATACCGGCAAATGGACAGGCCGACCGCCTGAAGCATGTGTTCAGGAAGGGAGCGGGATCGGCGCAATTCGCACCCTGACGCTTGCCGATGGCCGCGTCATAGTTGACCGCCTCGAAGCACATGGCGAGTATTATTACAGCTACTCGATCGTCACCTCGCCGCTGCCAGTGCAGTCATACCGCGCCACTATGTCAGTCGCGCCGCTAACCGATGACAGTTGCGTTTTTACTTGGTCGGGAAATATCGAACCCGCCGGAATGACCGACGAGCAGTCAGTCGCATTTTTCGAAGATATCTACCGAATGGGCATCGGATTGATGAACCGTACGATCGCAGCCTTACATATCGACTGACGATTCGCGATCAATGGTTGCAATGCTCTCCATGCACATGCCCGCCGCCCAGCTTGCGGGCTTTTTCGATTTTCTTCAGCACCATTTGCCGCTTTAGCCGCGACAGGTGATCGATGAAAAGAATGCCTTCGAGATGGTCCATCTCATGCTGCAAACACGTTGCCATCATGCCGACCATCGATTCTTCATGCACTTTGCCGTCAAGGTCCTGCCAACGTGCACGGATTGACGCAGGGCGCTCCACTTCAGCATATTGGTCGGGAACCGACAGGCAACCTTCATTGTAAATCGAGTGGTCCTCGGACGGGTCGAGTATCTCTGGATTAACGAAAATGCGAGGATTTCCGACGGTTTCCCCATCTGGTCCTTCGTCCTGAAGGTCGATGACCAGCAGTCGCTTCGGCACGCCAACCTGAATTGCGGCCAGGCCGATGCCGGGGGCCGCATACATCGTCTCGAACATATCATCGACGAGCTTCTTAAGGTCGTCGTCGAACGCTTCGACAGGCGTCGAAATAGTTTTCAGCCGCGGATCCGGCACTTCAAGAATTGGTAACAAAGCCATTTCGGGCAGATAGGGATAGCGAGCGCAGAAATCAACCGACAGGACGGCGGCCACGCAAAGCCTGCGCAAGCGTACCGTCATCGAGATAATCGAGTTCCCCGCCGACTGGCACGCCATGCGCCAACTGAGTCAAGCGGATAGGGTAGTTTTCAAGCCGCTCCGCCAGATAATGAGCGGTGGTCTGGCCTTCGAGCGTTGCATTCATAGCCAGCACGACCTCATCAATGCCTCCTGCCGCAACACGGATAATCAGGCCGTCAATGTTCAGATCCTCGGGCCGAACGCCATCAAGCGCCGACAGCCGCCCGCCAAGCACATGATATTTTCCCGGAAACAAACGCGAGCGATCAAGCGCCCACAGGTCGGAGACATCCTCAACCACGCATATCGAACGGATATCGCGGCGCGGATCGACGCAAATACCGCAGGGATTGCCAGTGTCGATATTGCCACAGGTATCGCACACTACAAGCCGCTGTTCGACACGCTCCAGCGCGCGCAAAAGCGGTTGCAACACCGTCTCACGCTTCTTCATAAGATGTAGCACGACCCGCCGCGCTGAGCGGGGACCAAGGCCGGGCAATTTCGACAATGCCTGCGCCAGTGCGTCTATTTCTTGCGATGCCATGCGACGGGTCTTAGGGGGCTTTCAAACAAAGGAAAAGTCACGATGCGCCTTGCCTTCATGGGAACGCCGGAATTTGCGGTGCCGACACTCGATGCGCTTGTCGCAGCGGGTCATGAGGTGGTGGTAGTCTACACGCAGCCGCCCCGCCCAGCCAATCGCGGCAAGAAGCTGACACCGTCAGCGGTGCAGGCGCGCGCTGAAGAACTGGGGTTGCCGGTACGGACGCCGGTTTCGCTGCGTATCGCAGAAGCGCAGGCGGAATTTGCCGCGCTCGACCTCGACGTTGCGGTGGTCGCGGCATATGGATTGATTTTGCCGCAAGCCATATTGGACGCGCCGAAGCACGGCTGCCTCAACGTCCATGGCTCGCTCCTTCCCCGTTGGCGCGGCGCTGCGCCGGTGCAGCGGGCGATACTTGCAGGTGACGAAAAGACCGGCGTGATGGTCATGCAAATGGAGGCCGGACTCGACACTGGGCCCGTACGCGCGACCACCGAGATTGAACTTGGACAGAAAACCACTGGCGAACTCACCGCTGAACTGGCCGAGCTTGGTGCGGAGTTAATGGTGGTGGTGCTGAATGACATCGCGGAACATCCCGCCGTGCCCCAGCCGGACGAAGGCGTCACTTATGCGGCCAAGATCGACAAAGCCGAAACGTGCATCGACTTTTCGGTACCAGCAGAACAAGTCGAGCGGCAAGTTCGTGCGTTCAATCCTGCGCCGGGAGCATGGTTTGAATTTGAAGGCGAGAGATATCGCGTGCTGGCGGCAGAATTATCCGCGAAAAATGGCGCCGCTGGAACTGTACTCGACGACGAACTTACCGTCGCATGCAGCACTAACGCCATTCGTCCAACGCTCATTCAGCGCGCTGGCAAACCGGCTATGCCCGCCGCCGACTTGCTACGCGGCAAACCCATCCCGCCCGGCACGATCTTGAAATGACCCGCTTCGCGCTCACCATCGAATTCGACGGTGGCCCCTATATGGGCTGGCAGTGGCAAGACCACGGCCCGTCGGTGCAAGGCGCGATTGAGGAAGCCATCTTCAAGACTACTGGCGAAAAAGCTGCCGTATATGGCGCGGGCCGGACCGATGCAGGCGTTCACGCCCTCGGTATGCGCGCGCATGTTGACATCGAAAAGCCACTCACCGCGTTTCGCATCATGGAAGCTATCAACGCGCAATTGCGTCCGCATCCCATCGCCATTTTGGCATGCGAAGAAGTGTCTGACGATTGGCACGCTCGCTATTCGTGTATCGGGAGGGCTTACGAATATCGCATCCTCAACCGCCGCGCCTCACTAACGCTGGAACGCGGGCGCGTCTGGCGTATCGGCCCGGATCTCGATGCAGACGCCATGCATGAAGCGGCTCAATTGCTTGTCGGCCTGCACGATTTCACGACCTTCCGTTCGACCGCTTGCCAGTCAGCCAGCCCTGTCAAGACGCTCGACCGGCTCGATGTCCGGCGCGAGGGGCAGCATGTGACTATCGAAGCAGCAGCTTTGTCGTTCCTGCATCATCAGGTTCGGTCGATGGTCGGTTGCCTCGCGGCGGTGGGATTGGGACGCTGGACCTCAGCCGAACTGCAAGCCGCACTCGAAGCCAAAGACCGCGCAGCTCTCGCCGAAAATGCTCCGCCCGAGGGGCTCTATTTTGTGCGCGCGCTTTACCCTTAAGCGAACAGCTTGCTCAGCGACTTTTCCAGCATCACCAATTGCCACAACAGCCGGCCGTTATTGACGCGGCCAGCGATGTGATCCTCCGCCGCCTTGGCGACCGCCTTGCTATCAAACAGGTCCATTTGTGAAAAGGTCAGGCTGGTCGAAAGCGCGCGCGCCTCTTCCGCTAAGGCACCGCGAAACCAATGGTCAATCGGCGTTACAAAGCCCATTTTCGGACGATAAAGAATGTCCTTGGGCAAATAGGTTTCCATAGTCTTTTTCATCAGCCACTTGCCCTGGCCGCCCCGAATTCGCATCCTGTCTGGTAGTGTCGCCGCAAATTCGAGCAGGCGGTGGTCGAGCAACGGCTCGCGTGTTTCAAGCCCGACCGCCATGCTGGTGCGATCGACTTTGGTCAGGATATCGCCCGGCAACCACATTTTCATGTCGGCATATTGCGCTTGGTCGAGGCCACTTCGTGCAGGCGCGTTCGTCATTACGCGCTCCATCACGTCCTCGGCGCGATAGCCGCCGATGTTCCCGCGCATCTTTTGCGAGTAAAGCGCATGGCGCTGCCTCGGATTGGTCAGGCTGACCGCATCGGTATAGCCCTGCGGGCCAGTTCGGGCGAGTGACAACAAGGTGGTTTTGGCACGGAGAGGGCGCGGCGCCCAGTCCGCTTTAGGGTACAGATTACCAAGACCACCAAAAAGAGGCCCGCGAAGCGATTGAGGCAACAAACCGCGCAGATGTTCTTCCTTTTGATGAAAGACATGTCGCCGATATCCCGCCAGCGCCTCGTCCGCGCCATCGCCGGACAAAGCCACCGTCACCTGTTCCCGCGCCAGTTCACAGACGCGATATGTCGGTAATGCGGACGCATCGGCAAAAGGCTCGTCGAAATGATGAGCAAGCTTGTCCATCAAACTGAAGTCATCGGCGGCAACCTTGCGGCTGCGATGGTCGGTTGCGAAGCGCCGCGCAATCAACTCGGCATATTCGCTTTCGTCGAGCGAGCCGACGTCGAACCCGATAGAGCATGTTTTGACGGGCTTACGCGAATGTTCGGCCATCAAAGCAACGACGCTGCTGCTATCTACGCCGCCCGACAGAAAGGCGCCCAGCGGCACATCGGCGACCATGCGCGATGTTACCCCTTGGCGCATCAAGCGGAGTAGTTCCTCCGAGAGTTCGGCTTGGCTGCCATTGGTCCGCTTCGAAAAATCGATGTCCCAGTATTCGACAGGCTGAGGCAGCGCGCGACCCTGCTGCAGCAACAAAGTATGCCCGGCAGGAAGCTTTTTTACTCCGCGAATGATGCAGGTGTGATCGGGGACATAGCCAAAGGCCATATAGTCATCGACCGCTGCCAGATCGACTTCGCGCCGCAACGCCGGATGCGCTGTAAGCGCCTTCAATTCAGAACCGAAAATGATGCTGCCATCGGCAATCGGCGCGTAGAAAAGCGGCTTTACCCCAAGCCGGTCACGAGCAAGAAATAGCTGCTTCGTTCGCGCGTCATGGATCGCAAAAGCGAACATACCGTGGAAATGAGAAACGCAATTCGCGCCCCAATGCCGCCACCCCTGAAGGATGACCTCACTGTCGCTATGCGTCTGGAAGGCATAACCAGCCTCTTCCAGCTCTTTCCGCAATTCCTGAAAATTATAGATTTCGCCATTGAAAGTCAGCGTCAGCGCCTCGTCATCCGAGTGCATCGGCTGCGCGCCCCCTTCAAGGTCGATAATCGAAAGCCGCCGATGACCAAGCCCGACTCCTGCTGCAGTCCACACGCCCGAGCCATCGGGCCCGCGATGCGCGATTGCATCGGTCATCCGCTTCACACGGTCAGGATCAACCGGCTTGGCCGTCTCCAAGTGAAAAATGCCTGCGATGCCACACATGGGGCTGGCCCCTATCGCAATCCGGCGAAGCGGTCAGCCACTTTGTCGATATCACCCAAGGATTTGACAAATGCGTCGATGGGAGCGCGGGGGGAAGCGTTGCCGACCTGCTCAGCGGAGACGATGATGGCCACGGCCTGCTGGTTACCACCCGTCAGACGAGCCTGAAGCGTCGCAAGCTTGATTCGCGCTGCTGAGCCGCTGGTGACGCCGTTCACCCGGTAGTAGCTGACGACTTCGCGCGCGGCACCCTTGGTCTTTATACGCTCGGCGCGGCCGTTGGCGGGAGCGGGTGCGTTAGCCGTCCACGACCAATATCCTTGAGGATCAATCGAACCCTGACCGTAGCCGACCAGTTCACGGCCTTCAGTCTGCCTGTCATATACCACGACAAACAAATCGGCCTCCTGCCCCGCCACATTGCGATAGCGGCCCGACAGATAATGGCTCGCTCTATCGAAACGCGGCGTCCATTGTACCGTCGGAGCATAAGGCACCACTTGCCAGCCCTTGACTACTGGAAGCATGATGCGCGACGGCACCGGCGAGGATTTGGCGGATACATAGGTCAACCAGCCGAACGGCACCGCGGCGACCAGCAAAATGCCAATTACCGCTCGCAATGTCGTCGTTGTCATTGACACCGGAGATTGCAGGCTGGCCGGATTAAATGCAGGTTCATCGGCGCGCTTATCAAAGAACCGCCAGCTGACACCCATGACCAAAGCGATAACGATCCCGAAAAAAATCCAGCCGTAAAACACATGATCAAAGCTGGCCGCAAACTCGATGCCTTGGTGATGTGCGATGTAGATAGTTCCAAACGCGCGCAGGCCGTTCGCGAGGATCGGCACCACCACGCAGACTGCAAGGAATGCAATACGGCGCGGCCAGCTTTTGAAGCAAAGGTTCGCTACAAGCGCACCATAGGCCACCATCGCAATCAGGAACTTAACGCCCGAGCAAGCCTCGGCAACGCGGAACAGACCGGCTGGGGTGGTGATGAAGATGCCATTGATATGCGCCGGAATGCCGGTCCAGCCAAGCAGGACCATGCACATTTTCGCGGTCAAAGTTTGAAGCGCAGGCACTGCCTCTTCGCCAATCGGTACGAGGAAAAACATATAGAAAAGCGGAAACAGAAGTCCGCGCGTCACGTTCGGCCCGAGCGATGTTGCAACCGCGCCCTGCAGCATAATAATCAGCCCCAATTGCCGCGCTACCGCCAATCCTGCAGCATCACCAACTAGCCAGCCCCCTGCTCCAACCGCAACATAAAGCAACGCGGGCGTCCAAGGCTGCGGTTTTAGTTCTGCGAGCAATTCCCTGCGTTGAACGACCAGCCAAACGAGGATCGGCGGGATCAACATGCAATGGTTGAAGGTGGAACTGTTCCACCAAATCGCGCCCATATCCGCAGCGTCGCGCCAGAACAGCAAGAACAACCCAGCCCAGGCTGCGCCGAGATATTGCAATGATCGTTGCCACGCTGTGGCGGTTTGCCGCCCCGCCCGTTCGCTTGAGGCCAGCGCCGTCGCCATCATTCGGCCGCCTCGGCACGCGCAGGTTGATATCCCATCAATCCTTCCAGAGGTGCCAACTGGCTGTCCCAACCATAATGTCGCAGTACATGCGTCCGCGCCGCCGCGCCGATACGCAGGCCTTCTTGTGGCTGGTCAAGCAAAGCGCAAACCCGCTCTGCTTCCGCGCTCACATTAGGCTCGACGTAAAGATGGACCCCGGCTTCAGCGTCTATCCCCTCGGCGGCCGCTGACGACGCGACTACCGGCCGCGCCATCGCCATTGCTTCAAGCACCTTGTTCTGGATACCGCGGGCAATCCGCAAGGGCGCGACGACAACGTCCGCCGCTGCCAACCAAGTCCGCACATCGTATACCGCGCCCGTTACTTGAACGCCGGGTAGCATAGACAAGTCCGACACACCTTGCGTCGGATTGCGACCGACAATAGCGAAGCTTGCTTCAGAATGCCGGGCACGGATGATGGGCATCGCGTAAGTGGCAAATTCCGTCACCGCTGCGATATTAGGCCGATAGTCCATCTGACCGGTGAAGACGATCAACGGATCAGGAAATGCCGGATGCAGTTTCTTGAATTTGGCGACTGGATCGTAATATTCGGTGTCGATGCCGTTTCCCAGCGCGCGGACATTATCGGCGCGGGTACGGCTGCGGAAAAGGGCGGCTTCCGCTTCGCTGACGAGTAGGCTCGCGTCATCACGGCGCGCCACATCACGCTCAAACGCACCGAGCAAACGGCTTTCGCGCGCATTGATCCAGCGCATAGGCAAACTACCTTCGTCTGCGTAGCTTTCAAACTTGGCGCTATCCACATCGACAAAGTCCATGATGAAATGGCCGGCGAAGCTTTCAGGCACATATTGCGCCATCTGTCCCGAAAAGCAGAAAATGTGGCTGATGCGGGCAGATGTAAGCAACTGATCCACCCAGTCCTGCATCGATCCGCTGCCAAAGCTGCAAACCGAAACTGGCTGACCAGTCAACAGCGCCTCGACCCCGGCATGCCATTGCGGTTTGCTCCGCAACTCGACATGACTTGAGGCGAGAATGCCATCCATCTCGCCAACAAAACCGCTATCGCGCTCATCATCGGCAAAGGCTCCGACATGGACGGGAGCCATTTCGCAGAGCCTTTTCAGGATATGATGCGACCGGATTTTGTCACCGCGATCGGCGGGCCAGGGAATGCGGTGAGCGAGGAACAATATCTCGCGCATCAGCCTAATCCTTTGGCGATCCATGGCCCCAGCGTGTTGGCAACGGACAAGGGCAACTTTTGCCACAGCGCAATCTGCGCCTTATATTTGGGACTGTTCGGGTTGACGTCGCGCGGCTCCTGCCCATCGGCGGTGTGCACGGCATAGGCCATTGGCTCTGGCTCAAAGCCCCAGTTCCTCTTAAAAAAATACGCACCCGAACCGGTCTTCGACCGGCCGAAATCGAAATGCGCGCAACCCCGCCGACGCGCGTGATTCATAAGCGCGAAATACATGACATCGTTCGCCCGCAACCGCCGCGCATCCCAGACACCGCCGCCCCAATAAGGCATGACGGTTCCTTGATGATAAAGGCTCAGCACGCTAGCGACCGGCCGCCCGTCATGTAGTACTGTCAGCATTTCGGCCTCTTCGCCAAAGGCTTCGAGCACCGATGCCATGAGCGATTTCGGGAAGACCGGGGTTCCCAGGTTACGAACGCTTTCGGCATAAATCGCGTAGTGCCAATCCAAATCGCGCTGCCCGCGTCCGGTTTCTACTGTAAGGCAGTTTTCCAGCCCTTTGCGGACCTCCGCGCGTTGCTTGCGCGGGATAGCAAGCAGTTCGGCGTCGTCATCGACTTGCAACGGCTTCAGGAAATTCGCATGTGCATCGCGCTTTTCGATCCAGTCACCGCCTGGCATAACGCCACCGCGTAGCTCGACGGTTGGGCAACTCCACCGCTCGGCCAACTCGCAAATCGAAGCGGCAAGCCTGCGCGTCGCGGTCGGGCTGTTGGACAATATGCCGCCGCCCACGGCGAAGCCCGACGATACCAACGCACGCCCGAACAATGGCGAGTGAATTAGGTGAAACGGCAGGATCGCCGCAATGTCGCCCCCGGTTTCGGCAACCAGACAGTGCGCCTCCTGCCCGGTGCCAGCCTCTATCGCTTTCAGCCATTTCGGGCGATGGAAAGGGAGCCCGCCACCACACGACATAACCCAAGCATCGATCCGCGCACATTCATTGGCGTCGGCAAGGTCCGCGTGGAGGACACTGATTTTAGGCCTGAGCATCGGTGCGTTCATGACAGCCTCGCTTGCTCACGCGCGACAATGGCATCGAGCCGCTCCCACCGGAAGTCCTTGGGCAATCGCCGCAGCTTGTCGGCCATGACGTCTAGCTTGGTATAATGGCGCAGTTTGGATTTGATAGGCGCATTGGCGACGCGCGGCTGGTCGGGGTCAATTTCCCAAGGATGGAAATAGATGACTGCTGGGCGCTGTTCATCATTATTGACCTGACGAATCGCCCACCGCGAAAAAGCGTAAGGAAGTAGCCTGAAAAACCCGCCACCCCCCGCTGCCAGCCTTTTCGGGCCCAACTCTGCAGTTGTGACAGGAATTTCAAGAAAGTCGCTCCCAGCAACCGGCCTAAACGCAAAACGAGGAGCTTCTGCCCAACCATAATGGTCGTGCTTCACCGGCGCGACGCTGGACGAATAGGTGTAACCCTGTTGCGCCAAAATCTCATGCGCCCAAGGCGTACGTTGGTCTATCGAAAAGCTCGGTGCGCGATAGCCAGTCACCTTTTGCCCCGAAGCGTCTTCGAGCAGCTTACGAGTCCGTACGATATCAGCGGCAAACTGCTCAGGCGTCAGGGTGAAAACCCGATCATGGCCATAGCCGTGACTTGCAATTTCATGCCCCGCATCGACGATCCGGCGGATCAGTGCCGGATAACGTTCGGCGACCCAGCCCAATGTAAAGAAGGTAGCTTTAATTCCAGCCTCGTCAAAAAGCGCCATGACCGCATCGGTGTTCCGTTCCACCCGGCATTCGAGCGCGTCCCAGTCCTTGCGCTCGATTACAGTCTCGAACGCGCCGACCTGAAACCAGTCTTCAACATCGACAGATAGCGCATTTTGCACCGTGTTTCAGTTCCTTTTGGGGCCGACATGGCCGGGTTCATTTCAGGCGGCGCGGCTGTTTTGCATGTAGCGCGCTTCAATGTGGGCTTCCTTGTCCATCCAATCGATCATCATGGCAAGCACACGGCGTAACGCTGCATCCTGCTCGGACACGCGCTGTTCCAATGCCGTGATGCGAACCGCGAGCGCTTTAATATCCGCATTTGGAGAGGCGACCGATTCTTGTGCCTCGGCGGCTACAAACGGCTTGGCAAGCTCTGCAACCGTCATTTCTGAGGGTTCAACTTCAGCATGAGGCACTCCCGGTTCGTTAACCCCTTCCGCAACTTCGACCTCTTCAACAGCCGACTGTTCGACGATCGGCGGGGCACGGGTTGACATCGACGCTTCATATTCGAACGGCTTGCCAGCCATGTCGGCGATGACCGCTTCCACGAGCCCGCCATCGAGTAAATCGATCTGCTCGACCGCACCCATCAGCATGACGCGGTTCATCAATGTGTTGAGCTTGCGCGGCACGCCGCCGGTTTCGGCATAGAGCGCAGCATACGCATCCGCCGTAACCTGCGGGCGGCCGTTCCAACCTGCGCGGCTGAGACGGTGGACGATATAGGGTTCGACCTCATTAGCATCCATCGGTTCAAGATGGTGCGTCGCAATTACCCGCTGGCGTAGTTGTTCCAGTTCTGGCGCATCACGAACGAGATCGCGAAATTCAGGCTGGCCGAGCAGAAATATCTGCAACAGTGCCGAAGAGCCGAGCTGAAAGTTCGACAACATCCGCAATTCTTCGAGTGCATCAATGGAAAGGTTTTGCGCTTCGTCCACCACTAGCAAGCAACGACGACCGGTGCGCGCTTCGGCATGAAGGAAATTCTCGATACTCTTCAGCGTAGAAGCCTTGTCTAATCCGCGCGTATCGATGCCAAAGGATTCCGCCGCCATGTGGACCATGTCTAGGCCATCGAGCTGGCTGGTAACAATAGTCGCCGCCGTCAGCCGCGCCTTGTCGACGCTTTGCATCAAATGGCTAACCAATGTCGACTTTCCCGCGCCCACTTCGCCGGTGATTACGATAAAGCCCTCGCCCTGTGCCAATCCGTAACCAAGATAGGACAGCGCCTTGCGGTGCGTCGTGCTCTCGAAATAATATTGCGGATCGGGCGTAAGCTGGAATGGTCGTCCGGTCAGGCCATAAAATTGATCGTACATAAATTGCCCCTAGAAACTGTATCGCAGGCCGAGCAGTGCCGAAGCCGTCAACTCGCCGTCGAAATCTTCCTGTTTGTAACTGTCGAGACCGACTGCAGCGGACGCCGAAAGGCCTCGTATAAGCTGACGATAAAGCGCGGCGTTTGCGCCGGTTTGCAATACGTCGCCGGCACCTACAAAACCCGGATCGAAATAGTTCATATAGACGTTCGATTCAAATCGCATACGCCGGTCGATGTCTGTACCCAGAGAAGCAACGGCGAAATAATTTTCGTCTTTCACGCCATCGACCTGTGCTTGGGCGCCAAGCTGCGAAGCGATAAACTTGCGTTGATTGTATCCGACTGCAAAGCCGCTGTCCCAGCCGCCGTTGGTGCCACTGAACGAAGCCGTTACGCCGCGCTGCCGGAATGCAGCAGACGGCGCGTTTTGCAAAGCGTCGTTCAGGCAGAAGGCGCCGGACTGGCCGAATGCACAACCACCGATATCGCCAGACAGCGGATTGCGCGAACTGCGGAATTGGGTCGGCAGCGCGGCAAGGCTGTCGTTGATTAGGCCGCCAAAGCCTGTGACCTGATCGTAAACCGAAACGTTGACCGCCCAGTCGCGCCCTGGCTGGTAGCTAAGGCTTCCAATATAAGTATCGGTGCCATAACGGCGACCATAACGTGCCTCCACCGACGTGCGCGGGCTTGGCCGCCAGAGCACGCCAGCATCCCAGATCAGGCCGTCTTCCTGATATGCGACAAGTCGGGGCGACGCCGGATCTGTTACCAGACGTCCGTTGCTACCGACTATTGGAACGCCGCCTGCATCGCGAAGCGCATCGCGTTCCGAAATTTCGATATCTTCATAGCCAACACCGCCAACCAAAGCGAATGTGGGCGTGACCGGAACCGTCACGTCGGCGCGCGCATATTTACCGTCGAAGCGGGTGTCCAACTGACCGGCATCTTCACGCTCCCAACTGCCACTTACCGCCCAGCCAAAGGGCAATGTTCCGGGCTGCATACCGACCGATGCGGTCGCAAGCTGGCTGACGCTGTCGTCAAACTGGTCGAAACGCTGCTGGCCGGCAGGCAAAACCACATTGTCCTTGCTTTCAACCTTGGTGTAGCCAGCGCGATAGGCGGCATTGACACTCAGGTCACCCGCCTGCGTCGTGAACGTCGGGCCGCCATAAACCGAATAGACCTGAGTCACATTGTCGGGATTGCCGACTGGATTGAGAGTGCCTGCCCCACGCCCGTCAACACTTGCGCGAGATGCAACGGCCCCCGCCTCCAAGCTGAAATTTCGGGTTAGCGCAACCGACCCGCGAGCGAGGCCAGTCACGATATCCTGATCTTCGACGTCGTTATCATATCCAATCAGCCGCTCGTAACGCAGGCTAACCTGCGCTTCGGCTCGGCGTGTCGCGATGGAGGCATCGACACCAGCTGCTACTGTCGAGTAGGTCAGTACATCGCCACCATTTTTGAGATCGGCAAATATAACCTGCGTCGCTTCAATATACGGCGTGACTTCAACCCGTGGACCTTCGCGCTTGTTGCCGCCGCGACTGCGTTTCTTGGCCGGGGCTGCCTCCTGCGGGGCCGCATCTTCGGAACTGCCATAGGCGTCATCGATCGGCGACCAATCGGAATCAATCTGCTGCGCGATCGCTGGTAACGGCGCAAAGGCCACGCCCGCCAGCAGAATGAATTTGAGAACCGGTCTGTGCATCATGATGCTCCATATCCGTAGTAATTTCCGAACTTGCGTCCGGTTGGGGAGAATTTCGCGCGATTAAGGAGAAGCTGCACATGCTCGCAGCCACTTAAAAGACCCAGCGCATCATGCAGCGCACTTTCGGTGGTTTCGTCAGCGTGGACGACCATCAGCACCTGCCCGACATGCAGCGCCAACACCGAAGCTGGCGATGCTGCAAGAGCGGGCGGCGAATCGAAAATGATGATGCGCGAAGGATCGTTGCGGGTCAGGTCGTCGATAATCTGCGCGGTGCGCGCTGCGGCAAGATATTCGGTATCCTGATTGGTGCGCGTGCCTGCGGGAAGGATCGACAGCCCTTCGATGTCGGTTTCGATGATGAAGCTTTCCGCTTCGACTTTATTGTCAGCGAGCGCGTCCATGAAACCGGGGCTGCTTTCTATGCCGAGCGTTGACAGCACGCTGGGCTTCGCAAAATCAGCATCGACCAGCAGGACGCGATTGTCTTTCTCGCTCGCCATCGACAGCGCCAAATTGATCGCGCAATAAGTTTTGCCTTCATCCGGGTTTGCGGAACAGACCAATATACGTTCGCCATGGGGAACGGCGTCGACGCCCTTGCCACCACGCGCCGCGAGCAAAAGCTGCCTTTTGACAATGCGGAATTCTTCGGAAAGCCCGGTGACCGCGCCATCGGGAACGATGAAATTATGTGCCGCCAGCCGTTCGCGATTGATTTCCGCAACGCGTGTTGACGCCGAATGATGAGCTCGCGGTTGAATCGGAGAGGCATAGGCCGTCGTCGCGGGCGCAACCGGAACGGCAGCCGCGGGTTCTTCTCCCGGAATGACCTGAGCATTATTGCCGCGAAGCACCGCACCGAAATCGTACAATTCGGCTGCGCGCTCGACGAGCGAGCCAGAGGATTTGATGGAGCTATGTTTGTTCATTTAACTCGCCCCTTCAAGCAGTCAGCCCGCGCTGGACAAATTCAGCGACCAGCAGCATTGCGCACACCGCGACTAGCCCGGCGGACGCGCCATAAAACAGCTTCATCTTCTGTTTGCGCTGCACCCTCTGCTCGCCGGTCAGCATCTGTGAAATCGATCCTATCACTGGCAGGCCACTGGCACGTTCCAGCTTTGCCGCCGTCGGGAAGCTGGTCTGCAAATGTCCAAAGGCAAACGCGGAGCCAATTCCTGCACCAATGCCTGCAATCAGGACGGCGGCGAGCAGCAATGGCCGATTTGGCACGGCGGGTACATTCGACAGCGAAGGTTCCTTGACCACGCGGAATTGAACGGCGTCGGTCTGGGTTTCAACCTGCCCGCGCAGGCGGATCTGGTCGCGTTCGGTGACCAACTTGTCATATTGCGTTTTCAGCACTTCATTGTCGCGGTTAATGCGTTGATACTCGGCGGCAACGCCCGGTTCCGCGGTCTGCTTTGCGGCAAGCGCCGCCATATCCGATTGGAGCGCATTCTTGCGCGCATTGAGCGCCGTAGCGGCCGCCTCGCGCTCGGCGCGCATCGACTGGAGCGAGCTATAGGCAGGGTTCGGGGTGCGGTAACCGCCACCGCCCGATGATCCGCCACCTGCGGACCGCAAATTGGCAATCTGGTTCTTGATCGAAACAACATCGGGATGGCTATCGGTAAAGCCGCGGGCGCGCATTGAAGCGAGCTCGCCCTGCGCCTGACCCAATGCACTCGGCGCACCACCACCCATCGACGGGCCGCTCAAAGTGGCCGGGGTTCCGGCAAGCTGGCCATTCAGGGCGGCAAGCGCGCTCCGTGCCTGGATGAGTTGCGAATCGATCTGGCTCAGTTCAGCTCGCGAGGCTTCCATCCGCTGCGACACAGAACCAACGCCAGGCAGCAGGCCGAGATTCTGCGTTTCGTAGGCGACGCGCTTGGCTTCAGCCTCCGACAATTCTTTCTGACGACTTTCGATCTGCGCATCGAGGAAACGAAGCGTCTGGCTGGTTTCTTTGCGATCGCCCGCAATATTGTCTTCCTCGGCAACATCGATCAGTTTCTGCACGACATCGCGCGCCAGCTTGCCACTCGGTTGCTTTGCGCTAATTGCAAAGAAATCATCCTGCTCTGCCTTGACCTCGATATTGGCGCGAAGGCCCTCGATTTTTCCGGCGAGTTCGGCATCCGTCGCGACGCTCGCACCCAAATCGGTGCCGCGCACAACCTTCGCCAGATTTGCTGAAGAGGTCAGCGTCTGTGCTAGCTGCTGGATATTGCGGCGCTGGTCTTGCGGGTTGAAACCGACCTGATCAGAAAGCATCGTCTGCGTCCGCACCTGGATCTGCGCTTTCGATTCATATTTGTTAGGAATGAGTGACACCATCAGCCAGCCAAGCAAGCAAACGCCCCAAGCGACCGCAAGTGCCAGCCAGCGGCGGTTCCATACGCTATGAACGGCAATGCGGAATTCGTCGAAGAGCGAAGTCATTTTTTAGAACATGCTTTCCGGAATTATGATGACATCGCCCGGCTGAAGCAGGACGTTGGCCTTGCTGTCGCCTCGCTTCAGCAAATCGCCGAGGCGCAACGAATATTCCTTCTGCGCGCCGGTGCCTTTGTTAGAACGGATGAGCCGCGCCTTGTTGCCAGCGGCATATTCGGAAAGGCCGCCAACTGAGATCATTGCATCGAGCACAGTCATGTTGGCGCGATAAGGTATCGACGCAGGTTTCTCGGTCGCGCCGACGATGCGTACCTGTTGCGAGGTAGTTCCGGCAAATTCGTTGACGATGACCGAGACAATCGGGTCATTGATATATTGCGACAATTGCAGTTTGATATCCTGCGCCAGCATCGTCGGCGTTTTGCCTACGGCTGGCATGTCGGTAATCAGCGGCGTGGTGATACGTCCATCGGGGCGCACCTGAACCTTCGCGCCGAGTTCGGGGTTGCGCCACACGAAAATAGTCAGCTGGTCGAGCGGGCCGATCATGTAATCTTCGCCCGGTCCTTCGCGGACCGAAACGGTCGGGGCTTGAGGAAGTTCTGGACCGCCAGCGATTGAACCACATCCCGTCAGCGCCGTTGCGCTTGCAGCCAGAGCAAGCATTACTCTGATTTTCAATGCGTTCTTCATCGACCAGTCCTCTTTGATTGCGACGAATCAGACGGTCACACCCCTATTGGCGGACGTGGAATTGTCGCAGATTGGACTTTGCTATGGAGAAAAAGGGTGAACAGTCCGTTAGGATTAACCAGATTTGTGATGTAAAATCAGGAGCGTCCCGATTGGGTACATGCAGTCAGGCAAATGTTTACGCGGCAAAGCTGCCGTTCTCTTAACCTTGATTGAGCGCGGCCATTGCGTGTTTTGCCGCCGCCGCCAGATCGTCCATTGCCTTGGCCCATGGGCCGTGCCCATGGCTGATCCGCGCGACTCCCAGCCCCGCCAGCGTTTTGATGTCGGGTACGCCTTCGCCGACGAGGATATTCACAGGCAATGGCGATTTTTCGCACAGAATCGCAATTAGCGCGGCATCGTAAATGAACGGCACAAACAGGCTGTCGGCGCCCGCATCGGCATAAGCCTTTGCCCGTTCGATGACGTCATCAACGAGCGCCGCATCATGCTGCTCTTTTGGTGTGACGATGAAAAGATCGGCGCGGGCATTGATCCACATTCCGGATGACGCAGCCGCCTTGATCCGCGCCGCCGCTTCGGCGGTCGAGAACAGTTGCCGTGTTACCGGGTCCTTGTCCTCCAGATTGATGCCTACAGCACCCGC
Source organism: Sphingomonadales bacterium (assembly GCA_031362665.1). Classification (GTDB taxonomy): domain Bacteria; phylum Pseudomonadota; class Alphaproteobacteria; order Sphingomonadales; family Sphingomonadaceae; genus Sphingorhabdus_B. The sequence continues at coordinate 777 of JANLSY010000331.1, read as the reverse complement.
GGATGCCGTTCGGGCAACCGAAGCTTCTACTTCTTCCGGATCTGCACCATAGCCTGACTCGAAATCCAGCGTCACTGGCAAATCGGTGACCCGCAAAATCTGTGTCAAGTTGGCGAGCACCAGATCGACCGGAAATGTCTCGCCGTCCTTGTAACCGTTTGCACTGGCGACACCCCAGCTGCCGGTCGCAATCGCTTTAGCTCCCGCGTTTGCAACCGCCTTCGCGCTGCCTGCGTCCCATATATTGTAAAGGATGAGCGGATTGCCCGGGATATGCAGGTCACCAAAGGCTTTAATCTTCTCTTTCATGCGGATTTCCTTTCAGCGGACAGCAACTTCTCTTTGCGCTCCAGCCCATAGGCATAGCCGCCGAGTGTACCGTCAGTACGGATGACACGGTGGCACGGGATAAGGACGGCGACATTGTTTGCGCCATTTGCACTTCCAGCAGCACGCACGGCTTTGGGCTTTCCAACGGCTGCTGCAATATCGGCGTAAGTTCGCGTCTCGCCCGCCGGAATCCGTCGAAGTTCATTCCATATTGCCTGTTGGAATGCCGTGCCTGCTACGTCGAGCGGCAGTTCGGGCATTTGCGCCGGATGCTCGATCGCGGCAATGGCACCAGTCACAAGTTCCTCCAACGCGGAGCCGCCCGCAACAATATCCGCTTTGGGAAAACGATGGACGAGCGCGCTTTCGTCTTCATCGAACGACAGGCGGCAAATGCCTTTATCGGTCGCTGCGAGTAACATCTTGCCGAGGACGGTATCGACAACC
>JANLSY010000296.1:0-2067 GCA_031362665.1 Sphingomonadales bacterium | reverse complement strand
CGACCTTCATGCTAAAGGATAGGGCATCATGGCCGAACCAATCAGACTAGCAGCTGCGAATGAAGCAGAACCCCAACGCCTGCCGCGCAATATCGAGGCGGAGGCCGCCTTTCTGGGTGCGATTCTGATCGACAACCGGATTATCGAGGATGTCTCGATCAAGCTGCAGCCCGATCATTTTTTCGAGCCGCTGCACGGCCGTGTCTATGAACAGATTCTCCGCCTGATCGACCGCAACATGCTGGTGACGCCGGTGACGCTGAAGCCGTTTTTCGAGGCCGACGAATCGATGCGCGAACTCGGCGGTCCGGGTTATCTGGTGAAGCTGACTGCGGACGGTGCGGGCCTGATCGGCGCGCGCGATTTTGCCCAGCAGATTTACGATCTGGCATTGCTGCGCGAATTGGTGACAGTTGGCCGGACGCTCGTCGACAATGCACTCGACACCAGCGAGAGCGTGGATCCCAAGGGCCAGATTGAAGCCGCCGAAAGCGCTTTGTACAAGGTCGCCGAAGGCGAGGGCGAAACCGGCTCGATGAAGAGCTTCCTGATGGCTTCGACCGAAGCAATCAAGAATGTTGAGAAAGCGCTCAATTCGGGTGGTAGCCTATCGGGCGTCACGACTGGCCTCGACAGTATTAACGCCAAATGTGGCGGCCTGCATAATTCCGACCTTGTGATTTTGGCCGGACGTCCGGGCATGGGCAAGACATCGCTGGCTACCAATATCGCGTTCAACGCCGCGCGGCGCTGGATTCGCGAACGTGAGGATGGCATTGAGGAAGCCAAGGGCGCCGGTGCGAAGGTCGCATTTTTCAGCCTCGAAATGTCCGCTGACCAGCTGGCGACACGCATATTGGCCGAGCAATCGGGCATCAGTTCCGAACTGCTCCGCATGGGCAAAATCAGCCGTGACGATTTCCGCGAGCTTTCGCGTGCATCCCGCGAATTGCAGGAATTGCCGCTATACATTGATGACACACCGGCGCTGACTATCGCCGCACTGCGCACCCGCGCAAGGCGGTTGCAGCGGCGGCATGGCGTCGGGTTGATTGTGGTCGATTATTTGCAGCTGTTGCAAGGTTCAAGTCGTGCCAACGACAACCGCGTCAATGAAATTTCCGAGATCAGCCGTGGTTTGAAGACGCTGGCGAAGGAACTTGGCCTTCCGGTGATTGCGCTTTCACAGCTCAGCCGTGCGGTCGAGCAGCGCGAGGACAAGCGCCCGCAACTGTCCGACCTGCGCGAGTCCGGTTCGATTGAGCAGGACGCCGACATGGTCTGGTTCGTATACCGTGAAGATTATTACGAAGCGTCAAAGCAACCGGATCCGTCGAACGAAACCGCCTACACTGCATGGCGCGAGAAGATGGAACAAATCCACGGGATCTCGGAACTGATTGTAGCAAAACAGCGGCATGGTTCGACCGGCAAAGTACGGATGAAATTCGAAGCAAAAATCACGAAGTTTAGCGATTTGGCCGACGACCGATATGCCGATTCGGGGTATGATTAGGCTTTGAACCGCGCGCTTAAAATATAATTCAGCGCCATATTCCCGCTCAAATGCAGACCCTTGAGCGGCGAAAACGCAATCCCTTGCATCTCAACGACTGTCAAACCCGCATCCTCCAGCAGCACAGTCAATTCCTCGGGCGTCAAAAATTGGTCCCAGTCATGCGTGCCGCGTGGGACCTGCCCAAGCCGTTCTGCCGCTTCGACCAGGAACAGCCGCGAAGCTGAGGTCCGGTTGGGGGTGGATAAAAGCATAAGGCCATCGGGCTTCAAATGCCGCGCCAGTTCTGCGACGAACGCTGCGGGGTCGGTGACATGCTCGATCACTTCCATCGACGTCACGACGTCAAATTGTCCCAACCCCTGCACGGCAATTTCACCCGCGCGATAATCGATATCCAAACCGGACAGCTGAGCATGCGCCTTCGCTGCTTCGATATTCTCCGGCGCGGCATCGACGCCAGTTAACGCAGCGCCCATCCGCGCCAGCGGCTCGCATAACAATCCTGCACCGCATCCGACATCGAGAGCGGTCTTGCCCGCCAGCGGATG
>JANLSY010000264.1:0-7450 GCA_031362665.1 Sphingomonadales bacterium | reverse complement strand
ACGCCAGATGCGTTTACTTTAGGCCCCACAACTGCCACTATTTCCGTGGAAGAAACTGGCATTATCGTTGAGACGCCCATGGTGGGAAATCCGATAATCGTCAAGGTAAACCGTTGCTCCGACTTCGCCTTGTAATTGTGTTAAGTTACAAAGCTGCTACGTCAAGCGGGTGGCAGGAGTTTTAGGCATTTCTGCGGCCCATTGGGCGGCCCGCGAAAGCGCAAACGCGCGGTGGATGTCATCGATCGAAAACTGGCTCGACGAACAGCGCGATCAATTGGCGCTTTGGATCCCCGTAGGCCTAGGCGTCGGTATCGGCCTATGGCAGGTTTTGGGCGAGGGGAACATCTACCCTGTTTTACTAGCGTGCATGGCGCTGTGTTTTTTCGCCTTAAGTGTTGGATTAGGCCAATGGCTCGGGCGAGTGTTGATGTTCGGCGGTATAACTATCGCGTTGGGCTTTACTGCGATTGCCCTCAAATCAACATTGTTGGCCCAGCCTGTGCTGGGCAAAGTTTGGGTTGGCGAGCTTTCTGGCCGCATCGAAAAGGTCGAAAAGCTGGATGCGCGTGATACAATAAGGTTGGAACTCGCAACCGGCGGGCAGCAGGGACTTCCGCAAAAAGTGCGCGTAAACCTTGCCTCGCAGCAATATGATGAGCGTTTCAGAAGTGGTGCCATTATCCAATTGCGCGCGCGACTGATGCCGCCTGCGGGCCCGGCGTTGCCGGGTGGCTATGATTTTGCTCGGCGCGCTTGGTTCCAACAAATCGGTGCAACTGGCAGCGCTTTGGGGCCGGTGGTACTCTATCGCGCTTCGCAGCGCCCTGTGTGGCTAGCGGAAACGAGAACGAATTTAGGGCAGCACATAAAATCGCAAATGCCAGTAACCAGCGGCGCAATGGCAACGGCACTGATTACCGGCGATCAAGGCGGTATAATCGAAACCGATGCCCAGGCGATGCGCGACAGCGGGATGGCGCACTTGCTGTCGATCAGCGGACTCCATGTTACCGCCGTGGTCGGTTTTCTATTTTTGCTGAGCAGTAGGTCATTGGCACTGATCCCCTCACTGGCGCTCCGCTATCCGGTACCTCTAATCGCTGCGGCGTTCGCAGCCACTGGTGCTGTGTTTTATACCTTGCTGGCAGGTGCTGAAGTGCCGACTATACGATCGTGCATTGCGGCTTTGCTGGTATTGACGGCCTTGGCAATCGGACGCGAGGCGTTGACATTACGCCTCGTTGCTTTTGGTGCAGTAATAGTACTTCTTTTTTGGCCCGAGGCGATGGCAGGGCCTAGTTTTCAGCTAAGCTTTGCTGCAGTAGCCACAATTGTTATCTTACATGAATCGGCATGGATGAAACGGTGGACGGAGCGCCGCGAGGAACCCTTCGCATTTCACGTCGGTCGCGGCGTGGTTAGCCTGGTCATAACCGGTTTCGCCATCGAGTTGATTTTAGCGCCTATTGCCCTTTTCCATTTCCACCGCACTGGAGTTTATGGTGCGCTAGCAAATGTGATAGCGATACCTTTGACCACGTTCGTTATAATGCCAGCGCAGGCTATCGCCCTCATATTTGACCTCGCCGGTTTGGGTGCACCATTTTGGTGGTTGGCTGGGCAGGGAATTTCTGGAATTCTTTTTATCGCACATTATGTCAGCGGCCTTCCCGCAGCTGTTTCGATGCTCCCGGCGATGCCGACCTGGGCTTTTCTGGCGATGATCGCGGGTGGATTAACTGCCGGGCTGTTAAAAGGAAGGGCGAGGTTTCTGGGCGGGTTGCCCTTTGCTTGCGGTTTTTTTGCAATGATATTTGCACCGCGCCCCGATCTACTGGTTACAGGTGATGGCAAGCATATGGCTGTGGTCGAAGAAGATGGTACCATCGCTTTGCTGCGGGCGAGAGCTGGCGAATATATACAGGATATGTTGCTTGAAACCGCTGGCACCACTGCAGAGCCGCAAGCCATCGAGAAATGGCCGGGTGCGAACTGTTCCGTCGATATCTGTATCATCGAAGTTAGGCATGGCGACAGCCGCTGGCGCGTACTTGCTACACGTACACCTTTTCCTGTGCCATCGATGGAAATGGCAGCGGCATGCAGACGAGTTGATATCGTTATCAGCGACAGGTGGCTGCCCGTTTCGTGCCAACCACGACTGATAAAGGCCGACCGGAACTTGCTCAACGAAAGCGGCGGCCTTGCTTTTTACCTGTCAAATCAGAAGCTGATTAGCGTAAACGGTAACAACGCCCATTTGCCGTGGGTAAGAGCCGCCCGCGCGGCAAAAGCGCAGGCGGAGTTGTCTCAATGATAGCGGCGCAGTAACCCTGCGAGCCTGCCCTGAACCTCAACTTCGTGGGCAGCATAATATTGTGGTTCGTAGCTGCTGTTGGCCGGATCAAGCCGGATCTGCTGGCCTTCGCGGCGCAAATATTTAAGCGTCGCTTCCTCGCCGCGCACCAACGCTACAACGATTTCCCCATCGCGCGCAGTATTGGCTTTCTTGATCAGCGCATAGTCACCGTCGAGGATACCCGCCTCGCACATCGAATCGCCTGAAACCTCAAGCGCATAATGTTCGCCCGCGCCAAGCAGCGCCATCGGCACAGAAAGCGAATTCTGTCCCTCCAACGCTTCGATTGGCACACCTGCGGCAATTCGCCCGTGCAAAGGAATTTCGAGCACATCGTTCGCCGCAATCGGTAAATTGACTTGTGCCTTATTGCTCGCAATCGCAGGAGTCAGCTTCACGATGTTGGTATCGCGCGTGGAGCCGCCCTCAGGCATCTTTACGACTTCGAGAGCGCGCGCGCGGTTCGCCAGACGCCGGATAAACCCGCGCTCTTCCAACGCTCCAATCAGACGATGCACACCCGACTTGCTCTTCAAATCAAGCGCCTCTTTCATTTCCTCAAACGAAGGCGATATCCCGCTGCCTTCAAGGCGTTGGTGAATGAAAAGGAGCAATTCATGTTGTTTGGCGGTGAGCATCACACTGTCCCCGATAGGTTGAACATGAATGGAACGATTAGGGAACAGGTGAGATCAAGTCAAGAACAATCGAACATCTTGTGGTCAACCGGTTAGTCGATACAGAGATATTGCGCTTTCGTCCCGGCGGGGCGGGGCGGGGCATCTGCCGGATTGATGAGCAGCCCGTTGGCCAGCGACAGGGGGGCAAGCATTCCGCTATCCTGCCGGTTAAACATTGATATTACACCATTTTCAATAGATGCACGGAAATAATCGGTGCGCGCGCCACCCGCAGGAAGCTCGGTGGCCGAAAGAGCCGTCATCACTGCTGGAAGCGGGGATTTGCTGCCGGCCAGATGACGCGCTAGCGGCAACAGGAACAGAAAGGCCGTGACGAACGCTGAGGAAGGATTACCAGGCAAGCCGAGGACAACCGCGTCGCCGAGTCGTCCCGCCATCACAGGCTTTCCGGGGCGCATTGCGACTTTCCAGAAGTCGATTTCGGCCCCGACGTTGCGTAACGCCTGCTGCACCAAATCATGATCCCCGACTGAAGCGCCGCCACTGGTGACGATGATTTTCGACCCTTCGCAAGCACGAAACGCGGCCTCGAGGTCGGGGAGATTGTCGGCGACAATGCCTTTGTCCTCCACCGTGCAGGGCAGTCCATCGAGCATCGCTGTCAGCATCGCGTTGTTCGACGACGGAATATGCGCGGCATCGCAAGGTTCGCCGGGCGGCAGCAACTCGTCGCCTGACCCGATGATGCTGACTTTCGGGCGCCCACCGACCGACAGCGCACCATAGCCAGCCATCACCGCCGCAGCGATCCCGCCTGCTGTTAAACGCATCCCAGCCTCCAGCAAACGATGGCCTTCGCAAAAATCATTGCCCTTGCCCCGGATATGCGCGCCAATGCGAGGAGGACCTTCGCCAATGAGCGTCAGAAGATCACCTTCACGCGTTGCGTCTTCTTGAATCAATATGCAGTCCGCGCCATCGGGCACATGCGCTCCGGTAAAAATACGCACCGCTTCGTCTGTTGCAACTTGCCCGTCAAAAGGCCGCCCGGCGGCGCTCTCTCCGATAACGCGCCACGGACCCCGCATATCGCCAAAGCGGATGGCATAGCCATCCATCGCCGACAGGTCCGCCGCAGGCTGAGTGCGCTGTGCGATTACGTCGTCCGCAAGATAATGCCCGACCGCCTGAACCACCGGTACCGATATCGCGGGAAGTGGAAAGGCCAGCGCCAGCAACCGCGCCTGCGCCTCTTCGACACCGATCATGCGACCCAGTCGCCCGACTTGCCACCGCTCTTTGATAACAAACGGATGCCGAAAATCACCATGCTTTTGTCGAGCGCCTTGCCCATGTCGTAAATCGTCAGGAGCGCAACCGATAAAGCGGTCATTGCCTCCATTTCCACCCCAGTCTGCCCGGTCAAGCGAACGAGGGCCGTGACTCGAATGCCGTCATCATCGAACGCGAAATCGACCGAAACTTTGGACAGCATCAACGGATGGCACAACGGTATCAGTTCTGCGGTCTTTTTCGCGGCCATAATGCCCGCGATCCGCGCGGTGGCGAGAACGTCTCCTTTTTTGGCAGAACCTTCGCGGATGGCGGCGAGCGCATCGGCGGACATGGTGATCCGCCCCTCGGCGACCGCCTCGCGCACCGTGTCGGCCTTGGCCGATACATCAACCATATGCGCCGCTCCGCTTTCGTCGAGATGGGTGAGCTTGGTCATACGCCGGTCAATAACTTGCGCGTGGCGTTTTCGATATCATCCTGCCGCATCAGGCTCTCACCCACAAGGAATGTCCGCACCCCTACCTCCGCGATCCGTTCGCAGTCGCCGTGCGTGAAAATGCCGCTCTCGCACACCAGCAACACATCATCTGGCGCCATGGTTGCGAGGCGCTCGGTCGTGGAAAGGTCTACCTCAAAGGTCTTCAAATTGCGGTTGTTCACCCCGATCAGCTTTGATTTGATATGGGTTAGGGCCCGCTCCATCTCCGCTTCGTCGTGCACCTCGACCAGCACGTCGAGCCGTTCGGCCAATGCTGCATCTTCGATTTCGATCATGGCCGCATCATCTATCGCCGCAACGATAATCAATATCGCATCGGCCCCCATCGCGCGCGCCTCTGTGCATTGCCAAGGGTCGACCATGAAATCCTTGCGGATAACGGGCAAATCACACGCCGCGCGGGCCGCGACCAGATAATCCTCATGCCCTTGAAAATAAGGCGCATCGGTCAACACCGACAAACAAGCCGCTCCGCCCGCCTGATAGGCGCTAGCATGAGCGGCAGGATCGAAATCTGCACGGATCAGGCCCTTTGACGGGCTAGCCTTTTTGATTTCGGCAATCAGCGCAAATCCGCTCTCCGCCTTTACCCGCAAAGCCTTTTCAAACCCACGCACAGGCGACGACATCGGCCAGTGCGCCAGCCCTGAAGGCTTGCGCGCGGCAACCTCGATACGCTTGTTCGCGCAGATTTCATCCAACTTGTTCATTTATATGCAATCCAGCAATTCAACAGAGCGTTGGCAAGGCCTTTGTCGATAGCTTCTGCGGCTTCCTCTACGCCATCGGACATCGTTTGAACGGCACCTGACACGAGCAGCGCTTCTGCCGAATTGAACAATACAGCGTCGCGGTAGGCACCATGTTCGCCCTGCAACAGCTTGCGGAGTTCAAGCGCATTATGCTGCGCATCGCCGCCGCGGATGGCTTCGACCGGATGTACTGGCAAGCCCGCGTCGGCGGCGCTGGTTCGTTGGTAGCGTACACCTTCGGGTTCGACCACGGCGACTTCATTGCCACCAGCTAGGCTCAGTTCGTCAAGACCTTCATCGCCCGAAATGATGCGCGAATGTTCGGTGCCCAGATGGTGCAACGCTTCGGCATAGACGGGCACATAAGCGGGGCGCGCGATGCCGATGAGCTGACGTTTGACGCGCGCGGGGTTGGCGAGCGGGCCCATCAAGTTGAAGATTGTGCGTTGGCCGATGCGTTGGCGGATGGGCTGGATGCGCTTCATCGCCGGGTGGTGGTTGGCGGCAAAAAGGAAACAGATGCCGAGGTCTTTCAGAGTTTCCTGCGCCATTTTTCCGGCGCGTTCCATGTCTAGGCCGAGCGCTTCCAGTGTGTCAGCTGCGCCTGCTTTCGATGAAGCCGCTCGGTTGCCGTGCTTGGCAACTGGCACTTCGCAGGCAGCGACAACGATGGACACAGCGGTCGACACGTTGAGTGTATGGTGCCCGTCGCCGCCTGTGCCGCATACATCTATAGCGCCGGCAGGAGCGTCGATGGGGATTAACCGTTCGCGCATTGCCTGTGCTGCCGCGGCGATTTCGACCATCGTTTCGCCGCGTGCGGAGAGTGCGACAAGGAAAGCCTCGATTTCGTTTTCGGATGCACGCGCATCGAGAATGTCGGCAAATGCACGCGCGGCTTCGTCATGATCGAACAAATGTTGTGGGTCGGGGAGGGGGCCGTACGGATTCATCCTAAATCCTTAGGTATCATACCCGCAATCCGCATGAAGTTCGACAGCATCGCATGGCCATGCTCGGTCGCGATGCTTTCGGGATGAAACTGAACGCTGTGAATGGTAGCGTCGCATGACGGAAACCCATAACGTGACCATCGTCCGACGTCGCGTTGACGATCAGGCTATCTGGAATATTTTCAACAATCAGGCTATGATAGCGCGTCGCGGTGAAGGGTGAAGGGAGGCCAGCAAACAACCCGCTGCCGTCATGCATGACTGGTGAGGTTTTGCCGTGCATCAACCCGCCGCGTGCGACGGTTCCGCCGAAATGCTGACCGATGGTCTGGTGCCCAAGGCACACGCCGAGCAGCGGCTTGCCAGCGTCGGCACAGGCGGCAACAAGATCGAGGCTGACTCCCGCTTCATTCGGCGTCTTTGGCCCCGGCGAAATCAGGAAAGCCTCCGCGCCCGAAGACAGCGCCTGACCCGCCGACATATCGTCGTTGCGCACAACCTCCACCGCTGCACCCAACTCCATCAGATAATGTACGAGGTTCCAGGTGAAGCTGTCATAATTGTCGATGACTAATATCATTGGCCAAACCCTGCCTCTCCGGCGACCTTCAGCGCCTCGCGCGCGGCTGCAATCAGCGCGCCAGCTTTAGCTTCGCACTCGCGCTGTTCATACTCAGGGTCGCTATCGGCGACGATGCCTGCGCCGGCCTGTACATGGAGCACACCGTCTTTGACGATGCCGGTGCGCAACACAATGCAGCTGTCCATATCGCCGTTGGGCGAGAAATAGCCGACGCCGCCGGCATAGGCACCGCGAGTTTCGGGTTCGAGTTCGGCAATGATCTCACAGGCCCGAACCTTAGGCGCACCGCTGACAGTGCCTGCGGGGAAGCCTGCGAACAGGGCGTCAAAACAATTTGTTTCAATCAAGTACGTTTAAACGCTTG
>JANLSY010000255.1:0-3561 GCA_031362665.1 Sphingomonadales bacterium | reverse complement strand
AACATCGAGAATAATGTCGGCCCGATAATGCCCTTTTGCAGACCGATATTGATGATGATCAACTCCATTAACCCGCGCGAATTCATCAGTGCGCCTATGCCAAGCGCGGTGCGGTTGTCTTCGCCCGCGATACGTGCCGCGACATAACAGGCGCCGAATTTCGCGAATATAGAGGCGGCGAGGATCGCCAGTGCGATCAGCAGCAATGGAATGGTATTGACCATATCCATCCGCGTGTTGAGGCCTGAATAGGTGAAGAACATCGGCAGCAGCAGGATGACCGCTAGCGGCTCTACTTTTTTCTTCAGCTCCGCCACGAAAAGACCTCGCGGCATGACCGCGCCAAGGATGAAGCCGCCAAAAATTGCATGGATACCAATGGCATCCATCAGGAACGCGGAGAGGCAGAATAGGGCCAATGTTACGCCTAGCACAGTCAGGCTCATTTCGCCCTCGCGCTCTACGATACGGCCCAAAGGCGCGAGCAATCTGCGCCCGAACAGCATGATGAAAATCGCGTAGATGACCGCGCCGCCGATCGCGAGGACGGCAACGCCGGGCCCACCGCCAAAGGTCGCCAGTACCACTGCCAGCACGCACCATGACACCGCATCGTCGAAGGCACCTGCGGTGAGCGAGAGCGTGCCGAGCGAGGTATTGGAAAGCCCGCGCTCGTTGATGATCCGCGCCAGCATCGGGAAAGCGGTCAGCGCTATACACGCGCCCATGAACAGCGTTGCGTTGAACTGCGAAATCCCCGGTGCGAACAGGTCGGGGATAGTGAGCAGCCATGGGGTGATGGCGACCGCGATGAGGAACGGCACGATGATACCCGCCGCCGAAACGCTGACAGCGCTTTTCGCCTTTGACTTGAAATGGTCGAGTTGGAGTGTAGTGCCGACGAGGAACATGTACAAACCGACGCCCAGTTGCGCGCCGGTGTACAGAACGTTTTTGGTTTCCTTGGGAAAGACCGCGGCCTGAATATCGGGAAAGAATAATCCGAACAGGGATGGGCCAAGGATGACCCCAGCGATCATCTCGCCCACGACCTGCGGCTGCGCGAGGAACTTCTGCCCGAGCCAGCCGACAATGCGGCAGGCGAGAATGATGATCGCCAGTTGCAGGAAGAAATGGATGCTGAAGTCGTTTGGCGTAAAGCTACTGGCGGCGGCCTCGACCGCCGGTCCGTTCGCACCCAGGGCTTTGCCGGCGGCTTCCCATGCCGCGTCAATCAATCCCACTTTTTTTCCCCTAAAATTTAGCGATTATCCTAGCCGCATATCGTTCATGCTCAAAACGGAAATCGGGCGGTATACGAATGCAGTTTCTCACATCGCCGTTGCTGCCATCTGCAACGGTTTGCGATTACGGTGTTGTGACAATCTGGACACAGTTGCTTGGCGAAATTGGCCGCAAAGCCTGATTTTCGTAGAGTGGGGCGCTAAAACACTCTAACTAAAGGCAGAGTTCGGGTTCTCGCCCGAAGTCTATCTCCCCCCTGCGGTTCGACCGCAAAAAGTCTTAGAGGAACATCATGAAATCGATTCACATGCTGCTTGCCAGCGTTGCGGTGCTTGTCGCGCCAACCACTGCCGTTTTTGCTCAGGATGGCGAAGCCGTTCAGGACGAAGCTGCCGTACCCGCCGCAGAAGTTTATTCGGACAATGAAATCATCGTTAGCGCCACGCGCCGCGACCAGGCCGCGCAAGACGTGCCGCTGGCAGTCAGCGTTGTTGGCGGCGAGCAGCTTGCCAATGCCGGCGTCGTCGACATTCGCGGCATCCAGCAGCTTGCCCCGTCGCTGAAAACCACCACCGGCCAGTCGTCCGCAACGGGCGCCGTACTCAGCATCCGTGGTATCGGTACCGCTGGTGACAATCCTGGTTTCGAACCAGCCGTTGGCGTGTTCATCGACGGCGTATTCCGTTCGCGCGCTGGTGTGGCGCTCGCCGAACTGCCGCCGATTGAACGCGTCGAAGTGCTGCGCGGTCCGCAGGGCACTTTGTTTGGCCGTAATACCTCGGCTGGTGCGCTCAACATCACCACGCAGAAGCCCAAATTCGAGTTCGGCGGCTATGTTGAGGCAAGCTATGGCAATCTTGACGAAATCGAAGTCAAGGCCGGCATCACCGGGCCGGTGTCCGAACTGCTCGCGCTGCGTCTCGACGGCGGCTATCACAAGCGTGACGGCTACATCACCGACGTCAACAGCGGCAATCGCATCAACAATATCGACCGTTACTTTGTACGCGGTCAGGCGTTGTTCGAAAATGAAGATGTCAGCTTCCGCTTCATTGGCGATTACGCGAAAACCGACGAAGTCTGCTGCGGCGCGGTCAATACGCTGAGCGGCCTTTCGATTTTCCCGGGTATTGATGCGACCTCGAACTCGGCATTGGCGCTGGTAGCTACCAACGTGATTCGCGGCTTTGCAGGCAACCCGGCTCTGGGCGGCACCGCTGGCACCGTCGGTATTCCGGCCTATTCGCACGGTAGCCGCCAGATGGCAGTCTCGCCCGGCCGTAACCTAGCCGAAGGCGTGGAGGAATGGGGCGTTTCAGGCGAACTGAACTGGGATCTGGGCGGCGCAACCCTGACCTCGATCACAGCATATCGCGATTGGGATGCGCGACGTAACCAGGATATCGATTTTTCCGGCCTCGACCGTGCCTATCGCGACAATTATCGTACCGGCATCAAGGATTTCACGCAGGAAATCAGGCTTCAGGGCACTGCATTCAACGACAGCGTCGACTGGCTTTTCGGTGGTTTCTACCTGAACGAAAAACTGACGCTGAACGACACCATTCGTTTTGGCAGTCAGGCTGACCAATATGTTGATGGCGTCATCAATGGCCTGACGCGAAGTGCAACTTTGCCGACCGGTTTGCAATTGTTCGGTACATTGGGTCCCGCGGTTCCTGTGTTTGCCGGCGTTCCACTGCCGCGTACACCGGCTGGCGCAGGTCAGCAGAATGATTCGTACAAAGTCGATACTGAAGCTTTCGCTCTGTTCACGCATAACATTATCAACTTCACTGACAATCTGTCGCTGACGTTGGGCTTGCGTTACAATCACGAAACCAAGGACATCGACACGGATCTCAATTCAGTTGTTCCGGCCTGTTCATTCTTCCGGAGCCCCGCATCGGCAGCATATCGCGCAGGTTTGCAGTCGGTCGGCCTTTACGGACCGGCGTTTCTTTTGGCGTGTAACCCCGCCGTCAACAGCGAATTCAATGGCATAAGATCGGATGATCGTTCGGAAAGTGAATTCACCGGCACAGCCAAACTTGCCTACAAAGTGAATGACGATGTGCTTGTTTATGGTGGATATGATCGCGGCTACAAGTCGGGCGGCTACAATCTCGACCGCGGTGGGTTCGACTCCGTGCTGCTCGGCGGTAATGGTGCGCAGTTGACCGATCTTGAATTTGGCAACGAAACCGTCGACGCTTATGAAATTGGTCTGAAGACAAACTTCACGCGTCAGTTTCAGTTCAACGCGTCGCTGTTTTATTCCGACTTCAAAAACTATCAGTCGAACCGCTTTTCAGG
>JANLSY010000250.1:0-6119 GCA_031362665.1 Sphingomonadales bacterium | reverse complement strand
GTCATCTACGCGATTTTCATCGTGCTGTTCGGGCGCAGATTGCTCGCGCCTTTGGGCCGTATCGTAGAGCGCGAGGGCGAAATGAGCTTGACTGTGCTAGGCATCACCATGGCCTTGTTCTGCCTCTCGGCCTTCCTGATGGACATTATCGGCATACACGCGATTTTCGGTGGCTTCATCCTTGGCGCGGTCATGCCGCGCGGACTTTTTGCGGCGGAACTGAAGAAAAAGGTGGAACCGCTTGCCGTCATCCTGCTGCTGCCGATGTTCTTCACCTATTCGGGGCTGAACACGCGGATGGATATGGTCAATACCATTCCATTGCTGCTGATCGCACTGGCGATCCTCGGCGCATCGATATTCGCAAAATTCGGCGCCTGCTATCTAGCAGCACGCATCGCGGGCGAGGACAACCGCACCGCGCTTGGCATAGGCGCACTGATGAATTCGCGCGGGTTAATGGAGTTGATCATCATCAATATCGGTCTGCAAAAGGGCATTATCGGGCCGACATTATTCTCGATGTTGGTGCTGATGGCGATTGTCACCACAATGATGGCGAGCCCGCTGTTCGAAGCGGTTTACGGCAAGAAGGCACGAGCAAGCGGCGAGTTGGGCAAGGTCGGAGAACCGGCGATAGACGCGGCCTAAGCCGCCTTCCGCTCTTCCTCCACCGCCCTATCCAAAAACCCGCGGATTGTCGCGATGCTCTGCTCGACATGGCTGAGCAGGAACAGGTGCCCGCCATCCTCGATCACTAGCAACTCGCTGTTGGGAATGAGGAAGTTCAGGAACTTGCCATTGGCGACGGGCACGATCTGGTCATCGCCGCCCATCATGATCAGCGTTTCGGTTTTCAGGAACGGCAGGAACGGCGCGCTGGTCCAGCCCATCATCGCCATCAATTGATAGAAATAGCCGGTCTTCGAGGGCGGTTTCAGGCGGTTTATATGCTCTGCCTTGTTGCCGACCATGCCGCCGTACAGCGTCTTGAAATGCTTCGCCATGAATTCGGGGTCGATGTAACGGCGCGGGTCGGCCATCTTGATGAGCGCGGCGGGATTGCCCGGTACCATCAACATGCCCGCGCTGGTCGCAACAAGGATAAGCTTGTTGGTGCGCGCGGTGTTCTGGATGGCAAATTGCTGCGCCATCGCCCCGCCCCAGCTGACGCCCATCACGTCCACTAGCGGCATTTCGAACCGGTCGAGAAGCAACGCCGCAATCCGCGACATCAGGATGGCGTTATACGGCACCACCGGATCGGGCGAGCCGCCAATTCCAGGCATATCAAAGGTGATAAAGTCGCGGTCGTCGAGCAATTCCGCCATCGGCGCCATAGCCTCGATATTCGCGCCAATGCCGTTGAAGAACAAAATGGGGAGCTTGCCGGTCGCCATGGAGGCGCGCCAAACCGCGACGCGCAAGACGCGGCCATCCACGGTTTCCATGCTGAATATCGGCTCGCGGCCCTTGGTCATACTCGTTCCCCCTGCCCTGTTTTGGGTCGCAAGGGATGGTTTAACCGAACGGTTAGATGGTGCAAGGGGGTTTGTGGAATGTGGCTCATCCCGGGAACACCAGCCGGGCCATCGTGCCGCCCTGCCCTTCGATATGCAGCGTGCCGTTCAATTGTTGAGACAGCGCTTGCGTGATCAGCATGCCGAGGCCGTTGCTGCTGAGAGGATCATAGTCCGCAGGCAGGCCGTTGCCATCGTCGCGCACGGTCATTTCCAGTTTATCGCCGTCGAGCGGGTGCAGAGTAAGCCAGATATTGCCGCCCGAACGCCCCACAAAACCATGTTTCAGGCTGTTCGTGACCAACTCACTGACCAGCAAGGACAGCGTCATCAGCCGGTCCATGTCGAGATTGACCGCAGCCGTTTCGACCGAGAAGTGAACGTTTTCCTGTGTTTTGGCCGCACGCAGCAAATCGGTGCATAAATCGTCGAAATACTGATGGATGGGAAGCTCTGCCGATGCCGGATCATAGAGACGGCGGTGGATGCTGGACATGAGACCGATGCGCTTTGCCGCTTCGTCCAATGCCGTCGTTGCCGTGCTGGGGTCGGCAAATACCTTGTGCTTCTGCATGTGCAGCAACGCGGATACGACGCTCATATTATTGGCGACCCGGTGCTGCAGCTCTTGAAACATCGTCCGCTGGTGCTCATACAACCGCGCGGTTACCTCGCGTTCCGACCGTAGCTGATCCGCCGCCCTAAACATGAAATGGAACAGCGCAATAGCGACGCCGACGATGAACGTATAAAAACCGAGCGCAAGCGCCGTCGACACATTCATCTCGAAGGCACCGAAGGGCGGAATGAAATAATACCACGCCGCAACCCCGGATAAAGCCGCGCACAAAATCCCTGGACGTGTACCGGCGACGAAGGCCGTCAATATGACCGCCGGAAAGAAAGTCAGATATGGAAATCCGGGCGGGAACACTTCCTGCAGCGCAAAGCGCAGCAGCAGTGCGATCGCAAAAGCTGCGATTGCAATGATATAGCCGATGACAGCGTTATTCCGGATTTGATTTATCGTTTGGGCAATAGAACGCATGCCATCCCCATTAGCACGTGTAGGAACAGCGCGCGCAGTTAACTTCTTATGGCCGCGCAATACGCCATGTATATTTGCAGGTGCGATGAACCGATTTCAAGAAACCGGCCACCCGATAGAAAAATCCGACCAATGGTATTCCGGCGAGCCGGTTTTATTCCAGCACATACAAGCCGGGCGCGGATTCCATCGCGGGATGGGCTTTGCTACCCAACGAGGCGGGCGCGGCGACTTCCTTGCCCGAGCGCGCGTGTAGCCATTCCATCCAGTAGGGCCACCAGCTTCCGGCGACTTCTTCGGTGCCTTTCATCCACTCGCCGACATCGGCAGGCGTCTTGTTCTTGCTGTGCTTCCAGTATTTCGCCTTGGGGTTGCCCGGCGGGTTGAGGATCGCCTGCATATGGCCGGCCTGGCTCAGGATGAATTCGACATTCTTGCCGCCGAACAATTGCGTTGAACGGTAACAGGCTTTCCACGGCGTGATGTGGTCGGTGGTGCCGCCCAGGATGAACATGTCGCCGGTTACCTTGGTCAGGTCGAGCGTGTGGTCGGCAATCTCGAACGTCCCGGGCGCGGCGTAGGCGTTGGCTTCGAACAGTTCGAGGAAATCGCCCATCAGCGCCGAAGACAGGTTGGTTGCGTCGGCATTCCAGAAGAGAATGTCGAACGCGGGTGGATCATCCCCGAGCAGGTAATTGTTGATGACGTAATTCCAGATCAGGTCATTCGGCCGCAGCCATGCAAAGCCGCGCGCAAGGCTTGAACCCTCGATAACGCCCTTTTTCGCCGCGCGTTGCCGCGCTAGCGCGATGCCGTTGTGCGACACCAAAGACGACGCCTCGGTATCGCCGGGTTTTGGTTCCAGCACGCAGACCATCATCGTAATCGCGTTCGCCCGCTCGTCGCCCATCGACGCAAGCTTCGACAGCAACACCGACATCGTCTGCCCGCCCGAACAACCGCCCGAGACATTGACCTTGTCGCTGCCTGTGATGTCGCACACCACGTCGAGCGCCTTAATGCAGCTTTCGATATAGTCGGCCATGCCCCACACGCCCATCTCGTCGGTCGGGTTGCGCCAGCTAATCATGAACGGCTGGATACCGTGGTCGGTCTGCCATTTAATCACGGATTTCTCCGGCGACAGATCGTTGATGTACATCTTGTTGATCTGCGGCGGAATGGTCAGTTGCGGGACCGCATAGACCTTGTCAGTCGTCGGCGCGTATTGGACCAGCTCGAAACGTTCATCACGGTACACCACCGCGCCCTTCGCGGTTGCGACATTTTCGCCCAGTTTGAACGGCTTTTTGTTGACCTGGCTCACCATCATGTCGTTGTGAACCATGTCGTTATAGGCGTTTTTCAGGCCCTTCACGAGGCTGAGCCCGCCCGAATCCACCAGCCGCTTCTGCGCGGTCGGGTTGCCAATCAGGCTGTTGGTCGGCGACATCGCATCGATGATGATTTGCGAAATGAAGTTGGCGCGGTCGCGTTCGAGTGCGTCGAGTTCCAAATCCTCGATATAGCTTTTAACGCCCTTTTGCACCGCAAGATAATATTGCGCGCCTGCCTTGAAAAACGGGTTGAAGGTCCACGCCGGGTCCATGAAGCGTTTGTCCTTGGGATCAGGTGACAGGTCGGACTGGCCGGTCATGATTTTTACGACATCTTCGGAAAAGGACCCCGCCGCCTTGAACGCCTTATCAGGGTTTGTCGCGGTCTGCCGCAACATCAGGCCAATCGCGCCGATGAAATCCTCTCGTGCCAATCCAGCAAGCGGCCCTAGCGCCATCGTCGCGTCATTGGCAGCATCGAACGCGCCCGCCATGCCGGAGAATGGCGCGCCCTTTTTCTTCGCCTTCTTCTCGTTCGACTTTTTTTCAGCCTTATCAGCCATATTTCTCTCCTTATCCCGGAAAGAGAGATTGCACGGCGCGCGCTGGCGGTCAATCGCCTGTTGTGCAGGACAGTGGCCGCGTCCATAGGTGGATTGTGCCTGAAACCCATATCATCGTCGCCATCGCATGGGCCGTCCTTCTTGGCGGCGCGGGCGGTGCACTGACTAAAATCGGGGAATGGTACCGCAATCTCAAAAAGCCAAGTTGGCAGCCGCCCGACTGGCTGTTTGGACCCGCATGGACGTTGATTCTGGGCTTGGCCGCGTGGGCGGCGGTACTGGCGTGGGAAGGCGCCACGGACGATGCGGGTCGCAACGCTGTCATCATCCTCTACGCAGTAAATTTCGTCTGCCACTTTCTGTGGTCGCCGCTTTTCTTCACGATTAGGCGGCCGGATTGGTCGCTGATCGAAGTCGTGTTTCTCTGGGTATCGGTACTGATGCTGCTGCTCTGCTTGCGGCAGTTTTCGGTACTCGCGAGTTGGCTAATTGTGCCCTATTTTGTCTGGGTTAGTTTTGCTTCCATCCTTAACTTGTACATCGTCCGGCTGAACGGACCTTTTGGCAAGGCGATGCAAGGGGCCTAGGCGCGCAATTGGCTGGATTTTAACCGACGGCGCTGGCAACAGCATCGCCATGAGCGCCATCGAAATCGTCGCCGTCCTGCTCGGCATTGCCAACATATTGCTGATTATCCGTCGCTCGGTATGGAATTTCCCCGTCGCGGTTGCGATGGTCGCGCTCTATTTCGTGATTTTCCGCGAAGCGAAACTCTACAGCGATGCCGGCTTGCAGGTCTTTTTCTTAGTTGTGAACCTCTATGGCTGGTGGAGCTGGCATCGCAACAAAGCCGATACGGGTGAAGTGGTTGTGCGCCGCCTCACCCGCCTTGGCTATGCCGAATGGATTGTCGCTTCGCTCGCGCTCATCGGCGCCTGGGGCTTTTTCATGGGTAATTACACCGGCACCACTTACCCTTACTGGGACGCGGCAATTGCGATGCTCTCAATCGCAGCGCAGATATTGATGACGCGGCGCTTCGTCGAAAACTGGCATTGGTGGATTGTGGTGAACCTGATCTCGATTCCGCTTTATGTGATGAAGGGGCTGTACCTGACCGCCGGGCTTTACGGGGTGTTTCTAGTGCTTGCGATTGTGGGGTTGGTGGAGTGGCGGAAGGCGGAGCACGCATGAAACGCATCTGCCTCCACGGCCCGGAAAGCACCGGCAAGTCCACGCTCGGTACGCGGCTTGCGGCGCATCTAGGGTGCGAGGTCGTCCCGGAATATGGCCGCGCCTATTGCGAGGCGCATGGCACCGACATCGGTATGGCGGAACTGGTGCATATTGCCCAGACGCAGGATGCGATGAACCGGGCGGCGGCGGCGCGCGAAAGTGACATTGTGTTGTTCGACACCGACCCGCTGATTACTGCCGTCTGGGCGGAAATGATGTTTGGTGAGCGGGACGCGTGGTTTGATACCTTCACAGAATATGCCGACCTTTACTTGCTGCTCGATATCGACCTGCCCTTTGTCGACGATGGCCTGCGCGTGTACGCCCAGCCCTCAGAACGGCAGCGTTTTTTCGATCTGTGTCGCGCAGAACTCGACCATCGCGGCGTGGATTATGTCCTGATACAAGGCGAAGG
>JANLSY010000234.1:0-6924 GCA_031362665.1 Sphingomonadales bacterium | reverse complement strand
GCCGCGCCACCCGTGCCTTCGGTGACCGTAGCACTCAGCAGGTCGAGCAACATCCGGTGCGTGCGCCCGCTGAAACTGCGTGGGCCGGCGAAAAGCCATTCGACCCAGCCCTGTTCTTCCTGCTTGAACGCGTGTGGTTCGACCGGCCATGCGTTGGC
This sequence comes from Sphingomonadales bacterium, assembly GCA_031362665.1. Classification (GTDB taxonomy): domain Bacteria; phylum Pseudomonadota; class Alphaproteobacteria; order Sphingomonadales; family Sphingomonadaceae; genus Sphingorhabdus_B. Next base: position 6,766 of record JANLSY010000234.1, on the reverse strand, counting down.
AGCGACGCCGGCATAAGCCGAGGTTAGTTCAATAAGCGTGACGCCCGAGCTTCCAAGCGCAAGGCTTGGGTCGAGTGTAAGCTTACTCTTCACACCTAGATCTTCCGCTGCCTTGGCGACCGCTTCGCCGCCCACCCGTTGGTATATCCGTACCGAGGCGACATTGCTCGAACGGGCGAAGGCCTGTTTCAGGCTGATATCGCCCCTGTAGTTACCGCCCGAATTTTTGGGCCTATACAGCCCTTCATTGATTGGCGTGTCAGCAATGAGTGAATCCGGTGTCATTCCGGCGCGCAATGCGGCCAGATAGACGAACAGCTTGAATGTCGAACCCGGTTGCCGTTTGGCCTGCGTTGCGCGGTTGAACGGCGAATCCTTGTAACTGCGCCCACCGACCATCGCTACGACCTCGCCATTGGGGCGCATGGCCACGAGCGCCACCTGCGCGTTGCCGAGACCAGCGCTGCCGGTCACCCGCCGAGCAATATTTTGCAGCCGGGCATCGAGCGTCGTGGTGATCCGCACGTCGGCATAGCCGCTTTCCGTCAAAAGCCGCGCTTGCGGGATTGCCCAGTCGGCAAAATAGGTGCCGGTTGGAATGGTCTCGCGAACGCGAACGTCAAGGCGAGCGAGGGGCGTGGCCTTGGCCTGCGTTTCGGTCAGCGCGCCATTTGCGACCATTGCATTCAACACCAGTTTCGCGCGTTTTGCCGCAAGCTTCGGATTCTTGGTCGGTGCCAGCCGCGAGGGCGCTTGCACCAGCCCCGCCAGCATGACCGACTGGCTGAGTGTCAACCGTTCGGGCTGACGGTAGAAATAATGCAATGACGCGGCGCGCAGGCCATAAACATTGTCGCCGAAATAAACGTTCGACAGATAGCGTCCGAGAATCTCGTCCTTGGTCAATCGTCCTTCGAGCCAGAAGGCAATCAGCATCTCGCGCGCCTTACGCGTCAGGCTGCGCTCGGGCGTGAGGAAAGTGAATTTGGCGAGTTGCTGCGTTATTGTGCTGCCACCCTGTGTGATGCCGCTGCCAAATGCGTTGGACCAGGCAGCTCGCGCCAGCGCCCGCGGATCGATACCCCAATGCGAATAGAAGCGTCTGTCCTCAATCGATAGGAATGCCTGAACGACGTGCGGCGGCAGTTCCGTGACATCGACCGGCTTGTCTACAATTGCGCCATTGCGGGCGATCGGTGTGCCGTCCGAGGCGAGCAGCGTAATGCGCGGCGGGGCGATAGGCTGCAGCGATTTCGACAAGGGTGCAGTGATCGCTAACCATGCGACAAGTAGGATGAACAGCAACAACAGGCTTGCCGACCCGCGACTGAACCACCACCAGCGCGTTTTGCCAAGAAAGGGTTTGCGCGGCGGCTTTGCGGTGGGCGGGGGAGGCGCTTCCCATGGCTTCGGGTCATCGGGGAACAAGCCCGCATATGCGGAATCGAACGCAGCAAGGCGGCTCTCGATGTCTGTTGCCGCAGCGGGCGGATTGTCTTTTTTGAAAAACATCAGTCTACTGTATTATCACTATAAGACGGGGCAGCAATTACAAAAGAAAACATTACAGAAAGCTGTATGGATCGACATCCACCCCTATGCGCACGCCGCGCGGGAATTGCAATTTGCCAAGCCACTCGCGAATAATCGACTGGACCTCGACCGAGCGTTGGGCATGGACTAGCAGCCGCTGCCGATACCGTCCGCGCAGCATGGCAAGCGGCGCGGGCGCGGGGCCGTAGACATACATGCCCTCGGCTTGCGGCGCGGCTCCGCCGACCGCGCGCGCTGCCTCTATTGCCTCGCGCTCGTCCTCGGATGATATGATGATCGCGGCAAAGCGACCGAAGGGCGGTGCACCAGCCGATTTGCGCTGCTCGGTTTCGGCATCGTAAAACGCATCACGATCGCCCGCAACCAAGGCGGCGATGACCGGATGATTGGGATTTCGCGTCTGGATGAAGACCTCGCCGGGCTTTTCCCCGCGTCCGGCACGTCCGGCGGCTTGCGCGATTTGCTGGAAAGTACGCTCGGCGGCGCGCAGGTCGCCACCTTCGAGGCCGAGGTCGGCATCTATCACCCCTACTAAAGTCAGTTCCGGGAAATGATAGCCCTTGGTCACCAATTGCGTGCCGATGATAATATCGACAGCTTTGCTTTCCACCCGCGCGACAAATTCGGCGGCCTTTTCGGGCGACCACAACGTGTCCGAAGTTGCCACAATCGTCCGCGCTTCGGGCAACAACCGGTTGACCTCGTCGCAAATCCGTTCGACGCCAGGGCCGCAAGCGACAAGCGTATCCTGCTCGTTGCATTCGGGGCATTCGTCGGGCGGCGGCATGACAAAGCCGCAGTGATGGCAGGCAAGGCGGCGAACGAGGCGGTGCTCGACCATCCAGCTGGTGCAATTAGGGCATTGGAAACGGTGCCCGCAGGTCCGGCACAAGGTCAGCGGTGCAAAGCCGCGACGGTTTAGAAACAATAGGCTTTGCTCGCCGCGTTCGATCCGTTCTTCGAGCGCCTTCAATAATGTCGGCGCAATCCAGTGCTGCCGCTCGGGGGCATCCAGCGTCAGGTCGACGGCTTTGATCTCGGGCATCTTCGCTGCGCCGAACCGCGACGGGATTTCGAGGCCTTTATAACGCCCGATCGCGACCATATGCCGCGATTCGAGAGCGGGTGTGGCTGACGCCAGCACCACCGGAAAGCCCTCGAACCGCCCGCGCATCACGGCGACGTCGCGGGCGTGATAGCGTACGCCATCCTCTTGCTTGAAGCTCGTCTCGTGCGCCTCATCCACGATAATCAGGCCCGGATTTTTGAACGGTAGGAACAAGGCGGAACGCGCGCCGACCAGCACCTTTGCGCTGCCATCGGCCACCGCGCGCCACACCCGGCGTCGCTGGGTCGAGCGCAGGCTTGAATGCCACACCGCCGGTTCGACGCCGAAACGGTCCTCGAAACGTGATAGGAACGGCGCTGTCAGCGCAATTTCGGGCAGTAGCACGAGCACCTGCTTGTTCAGGCGGATCGCTTCAGCCACCGCCTCGAAATAGGTTTCGGTCTTGCCAGATCCGGTCACGCCATCGAGTACGAAAGTTTCGAAGCCGCCAGCCCTCACCGCAGTGGTCATGGCGTCCGCGGCGGTGCGTTGCGCGTCATTGAGTTCAGGCACCGCAAAATCGGCTAGCGGCTCGGGAAAAGGCGTATCTACGCTAATTGTTACCGGCTCGAATGCGCCCGCCTTGATAAGTCCGCGAATAACCGCATCGCTCACCCCCGCCTCCGCCGCCAGTTCTCGCACCAATCCTTGCGCGTCCTCCAACGCATCGAGCGCCGCCGCCCGTTGCGGAGTCAGCCGTGCCGGTTCGAACCCTGTACGGCGATATTCGGTGATCGTGCCCGATGCAGTGAAAGCGGCCGAGGATGCCAGCACCATCCGCAACACCGCAGCATGGCTGGTCAGATAATAATCCGCGACCCAATCCACCAGCCGACGCAAGCCCGGACCAATCGGTGGGCATTCAACCAGCTCCAGAACGGTACGCAGCTTTTTGGCATCGACAGGATCATCGTTAAAAACATTGTCGTCCCACACCACCCCTGGCAATTTGCGGGGACCCAGTGGCACCATCACGATACAGCCCGGCTTTGCCTCCATCCCCTCGGGCAGCCGGTAGTCGAGAGGACCGATCGCTTGCGTCAGCAAGACCACACGGACACGGGAGGTGGCGGGATTCATCTAAGCGATATAGGCAGGCAAATGCCGAACGTCACCGCCTTATCCAATAGATAATGCGGCCTTGTCATGCTACTGCCCCGGCATAGGAGAGCTGCCCATGACCACCACCCGCCGTCAAATCCTGCTATCGGGTGCAGCTCTTGCCACGCTTACGCTGCCGGGATGCCAGAGCCTGCCTGCATTCAGCCTGACCGAAGCCATCCGCCGCCTGCTCACTTTGGCCTCGCAAAATGCGTTCGCGTTGCTGCTCCAGCCCGGCGGCTTTTATGACAGCTCGGTGGCGCGCATCGCTTTGCCCGAGCGATTTGGCGGCGAGCGTGGCACAGGCATCCTCTCGGTAGTCTTGCAAAGCCGCCAGTTTCGCGACCGTCTGCAACGCCAATTGAACCGCGCCGCAGAGAAGGGCGCTGAACGCGCGGCGCCTTTGGTTGCTGATGCTGTCCGTAACGTTTCCATCGAAGATGCCGCTGCCTTGGTGCGCGGCGGCCCGCAAGCTGCCACCGCCTTCCTGCGTGGCAAGATGGGAACCGCGCTTCTCGACTCGATGCTCCCAAATATTTCCGATGGCCTGCGCTTGTTCGACGATCAGGTGATCAGCCAGGCGGTCCGCTCAGTTACTGGCTTCAACATTGCAGCCCTCGCCAGCGATATCACCCGCAAAGCCGAGGACAGCATCTGGGCCGCCATCGGTATGGAGGAAAGCAACATCCGCGCCGACCCGCAAAGGACCAATGATCCAATGTTGATCGGCGTGTTTGGATTTCTGAAATAGGCACTGTCAATTGTGGCCCTATTTTGCCAATAGGCGACGCACCGAAACCGTGTAGCAGGACAGCCCACAATGAAATTTTTTGCCGACACTGCCGAAATCGAAGACATCAAGGAACTGGCGGCGACCGGTTTGCTCGACGGCGTTACCACCAATCCGTCACTGATCGCAAAATCGGGCCGTGATTTTATCGAGGTAACGCGCGAGATTTGTGCTTTGACCCACGGTCCGGTGTCCGCAGAAGTCGTTGCACTTGATCATGCAACGATGATGAAAGAAGCTGAAATCCTTCGCAAGATTGCAGACAATGTCTGCATCAAGGTTCCGCTGACCATCGATGGCCTCAAGACTTGCAAAGCACTCACCTCCGATGGCACGATGGTCAATGTAACCCTATGCTTCTCGGCCAATCAGGCGCTGCTCGCGGCGAAGGCTGGCGCGACCTTTGTTTCACCCTTTGTCGGCCGACATGACGATAACGGTTTCGACGGTATGGCGCTGATCAGCGATATCCGGCTGATTTACGACAATTACAACTTCGGCACCGAAATCCTCGTCGCCAGTGTTCGACACGGTATCCATGTGCTGGAAGCCGCCAAGATCGGCGCTGACGTAATGACTGCACCGCCATCGGTCATCAAGGGCCTGTTCAAGCATATCCTCACCGACAAGGGCATCGAAGGCTTCCTTGCCGACTGGGCAAAAACCGGACAGGCAATTGGGTAAGTAATTTGGTGGGAGACCAGAACGGGTCGCAAATATTCCGGTCTCCCTCCGGTTTCCGTATAACGGTAACGAATCGGATTTAGCAGGGCATTGAACCAACCGATTGTATGTTTACGACACCAAAACAGTTTCTTGGGATATTGCTGACAAGCGCCTATGGGCTATTGTCCGTATAGGATTGAAAGGCGGGCGGGCTTATTTCTCGGCTAAATGCGGGCATACAGTTCGCGGGAGCAGACGAATGAACCGGCCCGAAAAGGTGTTTCCCATCGCACATATTCACTACAACGACGAAATCGATAACAAAGGCAAAGTCGTCGTACCTGATGAAGTTCAGGAGGCGATCCGCACGTTAATCCGCTGGTCGGGTGACGATCCAAGCCGCGAAGGTTTGCTCGATACCCCGGCGCGCGTTGGCCGGGCGTGGCGCGAATATTGTTCGGGATATGCCGATGATCCGGCGGCACATCTGTCGCGGACATTCGAGGAAGTCGGCGGCTATCATGAACTGGTGCTGCTGAAAGATATCCCATTCCAGTCGCATTGCGAGCATCATATGGCACCGATTACGGGTAAGGCATCGATCGCCTACATGCCGACAGATAGAGTTGTCGGTATCTCCAAGCTGGTCCGCGTACTCAACGGCTTTTCCCAGCGTTTGCAGGTGCAGGAACGTCTGACCGCCGAGGTGGCGAACTGCATCTGGGATAATCTCAAACCGCATGGCGTCGCTGTAGTGATTGAGGCGACGCACGGCTGCATGACCGGTCGCGGTGTCAAGGTGCATGGCAGCGGCATGGTCACGTCGAAACTGATCGGCTGCTTCCTAGACGACCAGTCGAGCCGCAAGGAAGTTATGAGCCTGATGGGTTATTGATACGAAAAGGCCCTTCCGCAAAAGGAATGCCTTTTCTGTCCGGCCTTATATTTGCGACCCTCAGGGCCGAATTTTGAGATGACTTTTTGGGCCGAATATGGTTCCCGGAACGTCACACCGTGCGCTCGGCTCTTTGCCAAATTTCAAATGCCAAATAGTTGATTTACCAGACGTCATCACTGCTGCATGTTCCTGTCAAATAAAAAGGGAGAGGAACCATGCGGCATTTCATGCTGACGCTATTGTTGGGGTGCGCCCCATTTGCGGTATTTGCAGAATCGGGCGCCAAGCCTGCGTCGAAGGCCACATCAGCTGCGCAACAGCGGATAGCTGCGGAACTTCCAACCGAGGATGGACGCGATTCGGAATTTGCTGACCGCGGTTATCTCGGCACACTGGCCGATCCGGTCATCAAGACCAAGGATGGCAAGCCGGTCTGGAACCTCGACGCTTATGCGTGGATGGATGGCAAATCGCCCGATACCGTCAACCCAAGCCTGTGGCGGCACATGGGCATATTGCGCAAGCATGGCTTGTACGCCTTGTCCGACAATATGTGGCAGGTCCGCGGGTTCGATGTTTCGAACATGACAGTCATCAAGGGTAAGACCGGCTGGATATTGATCGACCCGCTGACCACCCGCGATACGGC
>JANLSY010000193.1:0-1517 GCA_031362665.1 Sphingomonadales bacterium | reverse complement strand
AAGCTGGCAGGCGAGGGGATTAACGCCGAAGTGATCGACCTGCGTACCATTCGTCCGTTGGACAAGGCCACAGTACTCGCCAGCCTAGCGAAAACCAACCGCCTGGTCTTTGCCGAGGAGGGCTGGCCGGTCTGCTCGATCGGCAGCGAGATTATTGCGATCTGTATGGAAGAAGGCTTCGACGACCTTGATGCACCAATCATCCGCGTAACCAATGAGGATGTCCCGATGCCCTACGCCGCCAATCTGGAGAAGGCGGCGTTGGTCAATGCGGACAAGATTGCGGCGGGCGTGCGAAAGATTCTTGGCGCGAACTAAACGGCAGTAAACACGTTACACATTCTGCGCCGGGCGACCGGCAAAGTGCCTGCTTGAATGTTGTTGGCAAAGCGTTCGCGTACCGGGTAGGCGGCCGTGAACTGCATCGTCCGGTCACCCAGATTGTCGATCAGGCTGTTATCGACCAAGAATATCGGCTGATAATCATATTGGACTTCGACAAACATGACTGCCGCATTGGTCGCGGCTCTAATCTGATTACCCGCAGGGCCAACGCCGGTTGCAAGGGACGCATTGGTCGCGCCGTCACCAGCAACGCCATAGGACGACGCTACAACTTTAGCTCCAAAACAACGCTGGTTCAAAATCCTTTGGCCGGTGTTCGGTGAAGCAAGACCATTGGGCTCTATAGTTGAAAGAATTACCCGTCCATTAGCTGCAAAATCAATCGTTTCGCCCGCAATGCGAGCGCCGATCATTGCCGAGTCAATGTCATTTTCGGTGATTGCTTGCCGTACACGGCCTGTATTATCCGCTACCGAAAGTGCGATCTGGCTGACGCGCATGTTTGCGTTGACGAAAGATGCAACTTCAACACCGGTAACCGAGATTGTCATAAGGATCGGCAGGCTGAGCGCAAATTCTGTCAGCGCCAGACCGCTATTATCGTTACACAGCCTTTCGGCGAGCGAACGGATACGTGTAGCGAAAGTTTTTTTCATCATATCAGGAGGTCCGGCATTCGGTTGGCGGTATGGGCTGCGCACCATAAGGCTGGTTGATGATAACGGTCTTGACCGTTACGCTTTGCGTTGCATCCCAGCCGAGAACGGTGTGCATCGGGAAAAGCCGCGGGATAGCCATCGTTACGGTGTAATAAACGGCATCATCGGATCCACCCAGACCGGTCCGGCCCTGGTTTACGCCGAACTGGCCATCCTCATCCTCGTCCGCCCAGCAATCGCCGATGTCGAGCAGGCCGTCACTGTCGGTATCGACCACAAGGACTTCAGGCTGATTGACACGCGAATAATCGCTGTAGCTTTTTTGTGTGATAGTAATTGCGGCCGGGTTACTCCGCTGGTTTTGCGGCAGCAGCTTATTCATTGCCGTGCGGATGTTGGCTTCCATCGTCGCTTGGCTTGCACCTTGCAGCGATGCGGTACGCGCGGTTGCTTCTAACGTGCCTGAGCCAACGGTTCGCAGGTAAAGCGAATAGCCGATGTCCAGTCCGCCGA
>JANLSY010000137.1:0-7610 GCA_031362665.1 Sphingomonadales bacterium | reverse complement strand
TTTTGCCAAAGCCGACATCGCCGCAAACCAGCCGGTCCATCGGCTTGCCTGCCGACAGGTCTTCGAGAACCTCGTCGATCACCCGTTGTTGATCTTCGGTTTCCTCATAGGGGAAACGGTCAGCGAAGCTCGCATAGGCCTGATCGTCGACTTCGATAACTGCGCCAGGCCTCAACGCCCTCTCCGCTGCAGTCTTCAGCAGTTCGCCTGCTATTGCCCGGATGCGCTCTTTCAGTTTCGACTTGCGGCGTTGCCATGCCTCGCCACCAAGCTTGTCTAAACTAACAGTCTCGCTGTCTGACCCGTAGCGAGACAGGACGTCAATATTTTCGACCGGGACGTAAAGCTTGTCACCGCCCGAATAACTGAGCGCCACGCAGTCATGCGGGCTGTTGCCGACTGGGATCGAAATAAGGCCTTCATAGCGTCCGATGCCGTGATCCTGATGCACCACCAAATCGCCGGGAGTTAGTGCTGCAAGCTCGGCCAGAAACGCATCAGCGGATTTTTTGCGCTTCTGCCGCCGGACCAGCCGGTCACCGAGCATATCCTGCTCGCTGATCAGAGCATAATCGGGCGCGGTAAAGCCATGGTCGATGGGTAGGACAACCATCGCCGTCCGGCCCTTTGCAATACCTAAAGCCTGTTGCCAGCTGTCGGCGTCGGACAAAGGCGGCGCGCCATGATCTGAAAGCAGGCCTTTCAGACGTTCACGTGCGCCTAACGAGTAGCTGGCGATAATTGCTTTATGACCGCTTTTGGCGAGCGATTTCAGATGCCCGGCAACCGCCTCATAGACGTTAGTTTTTTGTGCGCGCTCGGGCGCGAAATCGCGCGCGGCGGAGATGCCGAAATCGATAACAGAGGCTGAGTCCGGTTGCGAAAATGGAGTCAGGAGATGTGCAGCGTTGGCCGCTAGCATCTGTTCCAGTTGGTCTCCCGACATATACAGCATCTCGGGCGGAAGCGGTCGGTAACTGCCGGGTTCTGCTACTTGTGCCTTTACGCGGTTATCATAATAGTCACTGATCGCATCAAGCCGCGATTGGCCTGCCGACATCGCACCCGAATCGCGAATAACGAGCGTGCCGTCGCCGACATGATCGAAAATTGTCGCCATGCGGTCTTCGAACAAAGGCAACCAGTGGTCCATGCCCGACAGGCGACGGCCTTCGGAAACAGCCTGATATAGTGGGTCGCCGGTGGCCGTTACTCCGAAGCGTTCGCGATATCCGACGCGGAAACGCTTGATAGCTTCTTCATCCATGAGTGCCTCGACCGCGGGCAAAATGTCGAAATGGTCGACCTGATCGATGCTGCGCTGATCGGCGGGATTGAAGCGGCGGATCGTCTCGATTTCGTCGCCGAAGAAATCAAGCCGCAGCCCGAACTCGCTGCCCGCCGGAAACAGGTCCACGATGCTACCGCGAATCGCAAATTCGCCGGCTTCCGCGACGGTGTCGACGCGGAAGTAGCCGTTCGACTGTAGCAGCGAGGCAAGACGTTCGCGGCTGATTTCGCGGCCAGCGGTAAGTCGTTCCCCGGTCTGGCGGATTCGGAACGGCGTCACATATTTCTGGATGACAGCGCCGATTGTGGTGAGCACCAGCTGCTTCTTCGTGGGCGTTTGTTGGAGTGCCTGCAGCGTCGACATACGCTGCGACGTTACTGCAACCGACGGTGAAGCCCGATCATAAGGAAGGCAATCCCATGCGGGCAGCTGTAGAATTTCCAGTTCGGGCGCAAAGAACGGCACGGCATCGGCCACAGCCCGCATGGCCGCATCGTCGGGTGCGATAAACAACGTCCGGCCTTTCGCAGCGCGCGTCAGGTCGGCGAGTAGCAACGGCGCGAAGCCCGCAGGCACCGACGCCAGCGTGATACCGCTGCGACTGTTGATGATGCGTTGTAAGTCGATCATACGCTGTTTGTGTTCAATCCATCGGGCAGCGAGATAAAGTCCAGCCGTTTCAAATCGTCCATCATTGTCCCAACAAACGCAGCATCAGGTTGTGCAGTTCCGAGCGCCCAGGCCATGATATCAACGTCTTGCTCTTCGAGCAGCCGCTCAAACCAAGCATATTCGACTTCACTCCAATCGCCGGAATAGCGGTCGAAAAAGCCGCCGATCATGGCATCGGCTTCGCGCGTGCCACGATGATGCGCGCGAAAATGCAGTTTGCGGCGATAGGGGTCGGCGTCCACGCGGGCGTCCTTTATGCTTGCGGTTTCAATCGATTTGCGGGTTATAAGCGGCCCTAGTCATGCGCCCCGATATACTCAATCCGTTATTTGCAGAAGTGCGCAGCCTGAAGGGCGTGGGGCCAGGGCTTGCCAAGCCGCTGGACAGGCTCGGGTTGGAACGGGCGAAGGATGTCGCCTATCATTTTCCGGTTAATTGGATTTATCGGAAGTCCGTCGCGCGGTTCGATGTCGGGGATGTCGGCCAGAATATCATCGCACGCGTGGTCGTAATGGAGCATCGGTCGAGCGGATCGTCGCGCGCCCCGCAGCGGATATACGTTGCCGATGCCGATGGCAATTATCTGACTTTGGCGTTTTTCGGACGCAATGGCGGGTGGGCAAAGAAGCAGCTTCCCGTCGGCGAAGAACGCGTCATTTCGGGCAAGCTTGAACAATATGGAGATGAATTGCAAATGGTCCATCCCGACCATATTGCGGAAGTTGGCGGAAGCGGTGGTCCGGAACTTGCGGAACCCGTCTATCCTTTGTCCGAAGGACTAACGAACAAACGGATGGGGCAACTGGCATTGGTGGTGCTCGAACATGTTCCGACGTTGCCCGAATGGATCGAGCCGAGCTTACTGGTAACGCGTAGTTGGCCAAGTTGGGGAGAGGCGCTGCAGACCGTTCATCGCAAGGATGATGCGGCGGCGCGCGACAGGCTTGCCTATGACGAGCTATTTTCAAACCAGTTGGCGATGCGGTTGGTTCGCGCTGCGATGGATAAGCGCAAGGCGGTGCCGGTTGCAGGGACTGGCGCTTTAGTGGACCGGCTACAGCTGCCCTTTGCGTTGACTGGCGCTCAGCGGAGGGTGATTGGGGAGATTGAAGGCGACCTCGCGCAATCGCGACCGATGCTGCGGCTGCTGCAAGGGGATGTAGGCGCGGGCAAGACGATGGTTGCCCTCATCGCGCTGCTTCGCGGCGTTGAGGCAGGGATGCAGGGTGCTATGCTTGCGCCGACCGAGATATTGGCGCGGCAGCATTTTGCCAATTTGCAGAAGCTGCTCGCGGGGCTGCCGGTTAATGTCGCTATCTTGACGGGTCGCGAGAAAGGCAAAATGCGCGAGGCGACGCTGATGGGGCTGGCCGACGGCTCGATCCACATCCTCGTAGGCACCCATGCGATTTTTCAGGAAGCGGTGACTTACAAAGCACTAGCGGTGGCTGTGATCGACGAACAGCACCGCTTCGGCGTTTCGCAACGGTTGATGCTGTCGCGCAAGGGCAGGGGCGTGCCGCATCTGTTGGTGATGACGGCAACGCCGATTCCACGCAGCCTGGCTCTGGCGGCTTATGGCGAGATGGATTCATCGCAGATTGATGAACTGCCACCGGGTCGCACGCCGGTTGAAACGCGGGTGATTTCGCAGGAACGGTTGCCCGAAATCATTGACGGCGTCGCGCGGCATCTGGCTGCCGGAAAGCAAGCTTTTTGGGTCTGTCCGCTGGTTGAGGAAAGCGAGAATAGCGACCTCGCCGCCGCAGAGCAGCGCGCTGCAGAACTCAAGTTGCGCTTTGGCGAACAAATAGCGGTCGTGCATGGACGGATGCGCGGGCCAGAAAAAGACGCCGTGATGGAGCGATTTATCTCGGGCGAAACGCGGTTGTTAGTGGCAACGACCGTGATTGAAGTCGGCGTCGATGTCCCCAACGCTAGCTTGATGATAGTGGAGGCCGCTGACCGGTTTGGGCTGGCCCAGCTTCACCAGTTGCGTGGGCGCGTGGGGCGCGGAGCGGAAAAGTCGGTTTGCCTTTTGGTACGCAGTGCGCAGATTGGGGAGACAGCGCGAGCACGCCTTGCCTTGATGCGAGAAACCAATGACGGGTTCAGGATCGCCGAAGAAGACCTAAAGCTGCGCGGCGCTGGTGAATTACTGGGGACGCGGCAATCGGGTGAAAGCGTGTTTCGCGTGGCAACGCCCGAGCAAGTGCGCGAACTGATCCCGGTAGCCGCTGATGACGCCCGATTACTCCTGGATCGCGATGGCGGTCTTGATGGCTCGCGCGGTGACGCCGCCCGAACATGCCTGTATTTGTTCGAGCGCGACGCAGGTATCGCGACGCTTAGGGGCGGTTAGCGCAACCTGGGGCTGATATGTTCCAACAACCCTAAAAAGTCGGGTAATCGGACGACACGTTCAAATTGGAAACCGGCGCGATTTTCGACGGTCCAGATAATCAGGGCTTCGATTCGGCCGATGACAGGCAAACGCAACTCGACGCGCTCGCCGCGCTCGAATCCCGGATTGTCGTCGATCATGAAACCATGCGCAGACACGTTAACGATGTGAATTGTCTGGTCTCCGTGAACCTTGCTTTCGGCAATGACCTTATGGTCTGCGCGGTGGCGAGCTGCCCGGCGTAAGTCCATATCGTTCGTCGGTGCGGCTTGCGCCATAAGTTGCGACCCTATGCTTGTTGCTTGAAGCGTCAGTTATGCACAGAATTTACAAATATTTGGTAAAGTCGCGGGCGGTGAATCTTTACCTAATGAGCGTTAGCTAAAGCACAGTAATCCATGCTTTTTCTTGCCAGCCGAGATCTTGACCGGCTGTGCACGTGACGAAATCAATGCATTTTCGTCCAAAATCGCGTCGCCATCGATGCGCGCGCCGCCGCCCTGAATCATCCGCCGTGCTTCCTTTTTTGAGGCGACAAAGCCTAACGCAACGAGCGCATCAATCAAAGATATGTCTCCCGACATCTGAACAGTCGGTAGATCCACGCCCGCATCGCCCTCATCAAAGGTTTTGCGCGCGGTTTCCGCGGCGTGTTCGGCAGCGTCCAGTCCCCGGCATAATTCGGTCGCCGCGTTTGCCAGCGTATTCTTCGCCGCGTTGATTTCGGCTCCTTCGAGCTCTTCCAGCCGTGCAATTTCGTCCAGCGGAATATCGGTAAATAGCCGAAGGAACCGCCCAACATCGCGGTCGTCGGTGTTGCGCCAGAACTGCCAATAATCATAATCGGGTAACTGCTCGCGATTGAGCCACACCGCGCCCGAGACCGATTTGCCCATCTTGGTGCCGTCGGCCTTGGTAATCAGAGGGGTGGTAACTCCGTATACTTCGGTTCCATCCATGCGCCGCGCGAGTTCCACCCCGTTGACGATATTGCCCCATTGGTCCGATCCCCCCATTTGCAAGCGCACGCCCATCGTCTTGCTCAAATGGCGGAAATCATAGCCTTGCAAAATCATATAGTTGAATTCGAGAAATGTCATCGGCTGCTCGCGCTCAAGCCGCAGCTTCACCGAATCGAATGTCAGCATCCGGTTGATCGTGAAATGCGTGCCGACCGATTGCAGCAACTCAATGTAGCCCAGCTTGCCTAGCCAGTCATGGTTGTTGACCATAACCGCGTCGGTTGGACCGTCGCCGAAAACCAGGAAACGTTCGAACGCTGTCCGGATCGAGGCGATATTGGCCTCGATCGTCTCGTCGGTCAGCATCTTGCGGACTTCGTCCTTGCCGGTCGGATCGCCAATCCGCGTCGTGCCGCCACCCATGACCACAACAGGCTTGTGACCTGCCTGCTGCAACCGGCGCAGCAGCATAATCGAAACGAGGTTCCCGACATGAAGCGATGGCGCGGTCGCGTCAAAGCCGATATAAGCCGGAACAATCTCTTTTGACGCCAGCGCGTCGAGTGCTGCGGCATCGGTCGCCTGGTGGATATAGCCACGCTCGTCGAGCAGGCGGAGGAGGTCGGATCGGAAAGCAGTCATAGCGCGGCTGCGCCTAGCATGGAGTTTGACATTGGCCAACATTCCGATGAGCGAAATCCGGTTGATATGTCATCCGTCGACACCGTCGCTGAAGGCCGACCATGTCGATGTCGAAATACGGATGGCAGGCAATGGCCGCCTCTTCGCGCGATATGCGGTCGAATGCGATACCAGTATGTTATTGCTACCAGAACCATTTGCGCCGGTACGCTCCGACCGTTTGTGGCAAACCACCTGCTTCGAACTTTTCATAAAGCAGGCGGATGGCGACCGCTATTTCGAGTATAATTTTTCGCCCTCGACGGAATGGGCGCTTTACCGATTTTCGGGTTACCGCGAGGGCATGGCCGAGGAAATGGTTCGGCGGCCCCGAATAACCTGCGATTATTCCGAAAGCCATTTCGCACTCAATGCTGAGCTCGACTTGCCCAACGGTTGGCGCGACGGGAATTTCATGCTCGGCCTGTCTGCGGTGGTGGAGGAAAGCGACGGTAACAAATCTTATTGGGCTCTTGCGCATCCATCAAACGAACCCGATTTTCATCATAAGGATTGCTTTGCGTTGCCACTGGATGCACCACGCGTTTCATGAAATTTGGAATAGATCGCCTCCTGACCGAGCCTGAACTTCGTGCGCCACTTGATGATCAACGTGTAGCTCTCCTCGCGCATCCTGCCTCAGTCACTGCCGACCTTACCCATTCGCTTGATGCGTTGGTTGCAAGCGGATTGAAGGTCACAGCCGCTTTCGGACCGCAGCATGGCCTGCGTGGAGATAAGCAGGACAATATGATGGAGTCACCCGACTTCACCGATCCTATTCACGGTATTCCGGTATTCAGCCTCTACGGCGAAGTCCGCCGCCCCACTGGTCAGTCGATGGGGACATTTGATGTCATTTTGATTGACATGCAGGATCTGGGTTGTCGGATTTATACCTTCATCACCACGTTACTTTACATGCTCGAAGCTGCTGCCGAACACGGTAAGTCTGTCTGGGTGCTCGACCGGCCCAATCCGGCAGGCCGCCCGGTCGAAGGGCTTACATTGCTTCCCGGATGGGAAAGCTTCGTCGGCGCAGGGCCTATTCCTATGCGGCATGGCCTCACGCTTGGCGAACTCGGCCAATATTTCATCGACCACTACAAGATCGACGTCGATTATCGCGTGATTGCCATGGAAGGCTATGAACCGGATGTTGCGCCGGGCTATGGCTGGCCCGTCGACCGCCTGTGGTTAAACCCGAGCCCCAATGCGCCGAATATCAACATGGCGCGCGCTTATGCAGGCACAGTGATGCTGGAGGGCACGACTTTGTCGGAGGGTAGGGGAACGACACGCCCGCTTGAAATCTTCGGTGCCCCCGACATCGACGCGCGCGCAGTGATTGCCGAAATGCGGGCCTTTGCGCCGGGATGGCTGGACGGCTGCACTTTACGTGAAATCTGGTTTGAACCAACTTTCCACAAACATGTCCACAACCTTTGCCACGGAGTGCATATCCATGCCGAAGGCGCGGGTTACGACCACCAAGCTTTCAAACCGTGGCGGGTACAGGCGTTGGCGTTCAAAGCGATTCGTCGGCTGTATCCGGACTATGAACTATGGCGCGATTTTCCTTATGAGTATGAATTCGGAA
>JANLSY010000111.1:0-6366 GCA_031362665.1 Sphingomonadales bacterium | reverse complement strand
AGTTGCCCACGCAGCCGAGACCGATCAACGAGCCCGCGAGCGCACGCGCAGTTGCACGCTGTGTGAATATTGCTGCCGTTTCGCCCGGCTGGTTGGCTTGCGTCAGGTCATCAAGTACTAAGCCTTGAATGGCCGTACATGCCGTGTTGTCATTGCCGAAGGTGGCGTTGAAACGCTTTTTGTCCTTTGTGTAACGAAGGCCAAGCGTTAGATCGAGCGTATCGGTAATATGCACGATGTTATGCGTGAAAACGGCCCAGTTTGTGCCGTTCTGGAAATAACGGTCGTTGGTCGTGCCCCTATCGCTAATGTTATCGAGCTGCGTGAAGGCAGCGACGATATCTGGACCCGACAGGCCCGATGCACCGGCGATGGTGGCCTGTCCGACGCCAGGAATGACACATGACGGGCTAGTAGGCGAGTAAAGCCCCGCAAGTCCGCCGCCCGATATGATGCGGCAAGCCGCAAACCGGCCATACTGGCGCCCGAAGCGCAAATTATCACGAACAGTCAGCTTTTCATTGGCGTAGAAGCCGCCGACTAACCAATCGAGTTTGCCGTCAAAGGCCTCACCCTGCAGCCGCAGTTCTTGAGTAAATGTGTGGAACTGGCGATAGAGAACGTCACTTTTCGCACGATATAAAATGTCGACTTCGCCGTAATCGACATCGCCTGCCTGGCCTGAGCGATATTGGCGGTAAGCGGTAATCGAGGTCAGTGTAGCGCCGCCAAAATCATAATCGATCTGGCCCGAAAGGCCGTAATCTTTTGTCTCGCCCGCAAATACGCGGTTGGCGCTGACCGACACGTTGCGGCTATAGCCCTGGTTGAACGCACCAATTGGCTGTCCAAGGTCACGCAACACATTGATAATGTTATTTGATGTGGGCGTCGATGCAACGCCGACGGTGCTTGGATTGTTCAAATCACCGATGAACGGGTTGACGGTGCGATCGACATAGGTCGCGGCGCAGCATTTTTCAGAGCGCTTGGTGTAATCCGCAATCAACCGGATCGACAGCGCATCGGTTGGTTCGAACAGCAATTGGCCGCGCAGGAAGTAACGGTCGCGGTCGTTGATGTCCTTGCCATTTTGTTGGTCGGTGTAGAAACCGTCGCGTTTTACGTAAACTCCGTCCACGCGGAACGCTAGCTGCTCGCTGATCGGACCGGTGAAACTCGTCGCCGCTCGCATGAAATTGTAATTGCCGTACGTCAGCTCGCCGCTGCCGCCGAAGGTGAACGAAGGCTTTTTGGAATAAATGCTAATCAGACCGGCTGACGAGTTGCGTCCGCCAAGCGTGCCTTGCGGCCCGCGCTGGACTTCCACCCGTTCGATTTCGCCGAGCTCGTTTAGGCCGATGCCCGAACGCGAGCGATAGACGCCGTCGATAAAGACAGGGACCGAGCTTTCAAGGCCGGGGTTGTCGCCGACGGTACCGATACCACGAATACGCGCGGAACCATTTGCTTCCGAACCGGTCGACGACACGAGCAGCGAGGGTGCAACCTGGTTCAGCTGGCGGATGTCGTTTGCGCCGCTATTCTGAAGCGTTTCGGCAGTCACAGCCGAAATGGCGACAGGCACGTCAGACAGCAGCTGCGTGCGGCCCTGCGCGGTAACGACGATTTCGTCATTCGCGTTTTCTTCTTCGGCCTGCGGAGTTTCCTGGGCGTAAGACAGGCTTGGAACTGCAAGCGCCAAACAAGCCGCTGAAAACTTTAATGCGTGACTAATGGAATTGGCACGGACCGACATCATCTTCTCTCCTATTTTGACATTATTTTGTAACAATATAGCGAGAACGCATACGAATGTCATTGCGTTAAAGCGCGGAAATCCGTTAAATTTGTACAGTGATGCTATAATGCAACAATGGATTGCTTGACGTTACGGGAAGCTAGGCTGCGGTCTGTATCAATAAAGACCCAAAAACATGAAATGCGGCGCAGCATTTATCGGCTTATAGTTTAACGAGCATTTTGCCGGTGTTCTCACCGCTGAACAAGCCGAGGAAAGCTTCTGGCGTCTTTTCAAGGCCTTCCTTGACCGTTTCGCGTCCTTTGACTGCACCGGACGTTATAAGTGCAGCCATGTCCGCATTGAATTCGGGCACCTGCGAATAGAAGTCGGGGTACAGGAATCCTTTGATGGTGATCCGCTTGCCGATGATCATCGGCAGATATTGCATCGGCTGGGTCTTGAAGTCGTTGTAAACGTCGATCATCCCGCAGATCGCAAACCGGGCCCATTCCTTTGATGTTGCAAGCGCGGCATCGAAATGTTCGCCGCCGACATTATCGAAATACACATCGATGCCAGTCTCGCCGATGTCTTTCAGCGCCGCCATCAACTGTGGCAAAACTTTGCCAGACTTGTAATCGATAACGGCATCCGCGCCGAGTTCCTTCACCCATGTGCATTTGTCCGCACCGCCAGCCGAGCCTATGACTTTCATACCCTTGGCCTTGGCGATTTGCGTGACTGTCGAGCCGACCGCGCCCGCCCCAGCGGAAACGAAAATCACTTCACCCGGTTTGGCTTCGGCCACCTTGAGCAAGCCGAACCAAGCCGTGCCGCCTGGCATTCCCATGATGCTGAGCCAATGCTGGTCTGGGACACCCAGATCAGGCAGTTTAGCTGGCGGCATCCCGGCGGGTGGGGTCTTGCCGCCGCCAAATACTTCGCTGTCGCGCCAGCCGCCCATGTGGAGCACTTTCGCGCCAACCGGGTAATCGGCATTGTTGCTTTCGGTCACGGTGCCGACTGCGCCGCCCGCCATTGGTTCGCCCAATACAAATGGATCGGCATAGCTTTTGGCATCGTTCATCCGCCCGCGCATATAGGGGTCGACCGACAGCCAGCTATTGGCAACGCGAAACTCTCCGTCGCTTAATGGGGCGTCAGGCGTATCGATCATTGCAAAATTGCTGTCGGTAGGAAGCCCTGCCGGGCGGCTAGCCAAAGTCCATGCGCGTGCCATTATCGTATCTCTCCATCTTTGCGTTCACCTGCAGCAATTACTGCAGCATTTTTATAAACCGGGCGGCCACCCACCCATGTTTCCCGCACGATAGCCTTGCGAATTTCAGACGGGCTTGCAAGTAGCGGATCGACATCAATCAAGATGAAGTCGGCGTGATGGCCGGGGGTAAGCGAGCCCACCTTGGTTTCGGCAAATGCTGCATAAGCCGCGCCAGTGGTAAAGCCTGCCAATGCCTGTTCGCGGCTAACGCGTTCCTCCGGGCGCCAGCCGCCGAACGGTTGGCCCGCCGCATCTTCGCGCGTCATCGCTGTGGCAAGGCCGGCAAACGGGTCGGCTGACTCCACCGGCACATCCGATCCAAAGGCCAGCTTGCCGCCGGCCTTGGCAATCGACTGCCATGCATAGGCACCTTTCAATCGCTCCGGCCCAAGCCGCGCTTCAGCCATTGTCCGGTCCGATGTCTGATGGACGGGCTGCATCGATGAAATAATGCCATGCTTGCCGAGTTTCTGCAGGTCGGCCGGATCAACGATCTGCACATGCTCTATGCGCCAGCGCCGGTCATCACTATAGGCCTCAGACAGTTCCTCGACGGCGCCGATGACTTCGGCATTGGCCGCGTCACCGATAGCGTGGACTGCGGTCTGAAACCCATCCATCGACGCCCGCACCATCAGATTACGGATTTCTGCGCTGGCTAGGAACTGCAGCCCGGTCTGGCCTGGCGCATCGGCATAGGGCTTTTTCAGCCACGCCCCGCGGCTGCCCAACGCTCCATCGAGATAAAGCTTCACCCCGCCGAGGCGGAGTTTGTCATCATAGAGCCACGGCGTCGGCTTTGGGCCGGCAATCATTACCATATTGTCGATGCCGGCAGCATAACTGAATATCCGCATCGATAGCCAACCGGCGTCGCCCGCGCGACGATAGCTTTGCCAATCGTCGATGGTCGTACCCATGTCTGCGATCGCGGTGATACCTTGTGACAGAAGTTTCTTCTGTGCTTCGCCAAGCGCGATATCGCGTTCGAGCGGTTTGGGAACAGGCACAAATTTGCCGACCAGTTCCGATGCAGCATCGACAAATATTCCGCTCGGCTTGCCACCGGCCATTTCGATGCGGCCGCCGGCGGGCGACTTGCTGGCCGCGTTGACGCCTGCGATTTCCATGGCACGACTGTTGGCCCAGCCTGCATGGCCGTCGACCCGTTCGAGCCATACCGGACGGTCGCTGACGGCGGCATCCAGATCGGCAGCGGTTGGAAAACGGCCAAGCCCCCATTTTTCCTGATTCCAGCCGCGACCGATTATCCAGCGGCGGTCGGGATTTTTCGCAGCATACTCGCGGATTGCGGCTTGCGCTTCGGCAAGGCTATTCGTTGCCGAAAGGTCGAGCGTGAGTAGCTGGAAACCCAGACCCATCACATGACCATGCGCGTCGATGAGGCCCGGCAACATCGTCGCCCCGCGCGCGTCATGTCGGAAATCCAGTTGCCGGGGTAGCTTGTCCTTTTTGGTAAGCAGCTCGGTGACCTTGCCATCCTTGCCGACCAGCATCGCATTGAAGCGAATGACCTTGCCGTCCTTATCGAGCGTAATGCCGTTGACATTTTCTACCAGACCGTCGGCGAGGGCGGGGGTCGCAATCGCCAGTAGCGTAAGAGCAAGAAACTTCTTCATCCTTTGGGCAACCTTTTCACGATAGCGCTGGTGTCGAGGCGTCCGCCTCCCATTTGCTGTATGTCGGAATAAAATTGGTCAATCAGTGCAGTAATCGGAAGTGTTGCCCCCAGTGCCCGCGCCTCGTCGAAAGCCAGTCCCAGATCTTTACGCATCCAGTCGACGGCGAAACCGAAGTCGAACTTGTCCTCGGCCATCGTCGCCCAGCGATTGTCCATCTGCCAGCTTTGCGCCGCGCCCCCGGAAATCGCTTCATAGACTTTTTCGACGTCAAGTTCCGCCGACTGCGCAAAGCGCAAGGCTTCGGAAAGCGACTGAATGACGCCGGCAAATGCGATCTGGTTGCACATCTTCGTGGTCTGCCCGGTGCCGGGGCCGCCGACATGGACGATGCGTTTCGAATAAGGCTCCATAATCGGCCGCGCCGCGTCCATCGAAGCCTCGCTGCCGCCACACATGATCGCCAACGTGCCGTTCTCCGCACCGATCTGGCCACCGGTCAGCGGGGCGTCGACCACCAGAAGTCCGCGCGATTTGGCTTCAACGCCCAACTGCCGCGCAATGCGCGCCGACACGGTTGTGTGGTCGATATAGAGACTGCCTTTGGCCATGGCAGCGAATGCCCCGTCGCGGCCAAGGGTGACACCGGCGAGGTCGTCGTCGGTACCGACGCAGCTCAATACTACATCTGCTTCCGCTGCTGCTGCTGCCGGCGATGCGGCTACTGTTCCGCCATGTGCGGATACCCAGGTCTCCGCCTTGGCACGGGAGCGGTTGTAGACGATCATCTCATGTCCGGCGGTCGAAAGGTGACGCGCGATGGGGCCGCCCATGACGCCAAGTCCGATAAAAGCAATTCTAGCCATTGCAGTGCCTTAATCTGTGTTTGCACTTAGCGCCAGATAGGATAGTCCCCCGCGCATTATGAGCGAACTTTTAACTCTCGACCATGTGCGCGCCGCCCACGCCCGCATCCGCCCTTCGATTGTGGCGACACCTACGCTGCACAGCCAGACGCTCTCGAAGCTGACCGGTGCCAATATTTACCTCAAGTTCGAGAACCTGCAATTCACCGCTGCCTACAAGGAACGCGGGGCGCTAAATGCGCTTTTGTTACTGTCCGACGAACAGCGCGCTCAAGGTGTCATCGCGGCATCGGCAGGCAACCATGCGCAAGGCCTTAGTTATCATGCAACGCGGCTTGGCATTCCGGCCACTATCGTCATGCCGGTACCGACCCCTACAGTGAAGGTCATGCAGACCGAGAGCGTGGGTGGCAAAGTGGTGCTGCACGGCGAAAGTTTCGACGACGCCTATAAACATGCACGGCTGTTGGAGGCCGAACAGGGGCTGACTTTTGTGCACCCGTTCGATGACCCTAATGTCGCGGCGGGGCAGGGTACAGTAGCGCTTGAAATGCTGGAGGAAATCCCTTCGCTCGATATGCTGGTGGTCCCGATCGGCGGCGGCGGATTGCTGTCGGGCATGGGCACCGCGGCGCGCGGTTTGAAACCTGATATCGGCCTCATCGGGGTGCAGGCAGAGCTTTACCCTTCGATGTATGCGCTGCTGAAGAACCAGCAACTGCCGTGCGAGGGCGACACGCTGGCAGAGGGCATTGCGGTCAAGGTGCCGGGCAGCTTTACCAGCGAAGTCATTCGGGGTCTTGTTGACGAGATCGTTCTGGTCAGTGAAGCGCA
>JANLSY010000106.1:0-3334 GCA_031362665.1 Sphingomonadales bacterium | reverse complement strand
TGCCGAGGTTATCGATATCGTCGATTTCGCCCTTGCCGTCCTTCAGGTTCACCAGTTCCTTGACGACTGCGAGGATATCCTCGTTGCGCAAGGTGGTGTGATAGTCAGCGGCATCGAGCTGCAAACGCATGTTGAGCTTGACGCGGCCAACCGCCGACAGGTCGTACCGGTCGGGGTCGAAGAACAGGCCAGCGAACAACGCTTCGGCGGTTTCGCGCGTTGGCGGCTCGCCGGGGCGCATGACGCGGTAAATCGCATCGAGGCCCATGTCGCGGTTTTCGGCCTTGTCAGCCTTGACCGTGTTGCGGATCCACGCACCGGTGATGACATGGTCGATGTCGAGCAATTCGATGGCGTCAATGCCGGCCTTATCGAGCGCTTCCAAGTTTTCGGCGGTGATTTCATCGCCCGCCTCAACATAGATGCGTCCGGTCTTTTCGTCGATCAATTCGAACGCCGAATAACGGCCGAAGATTTCCTCGGTCGGAATGAGCAATTCGGTCAGGCCGTCCTTGACTGCCTTGTTGGCAGCGCGCGGGGTGACCTTGGTGCCGGCGGGGAATACGACTTCGCCCGATTTGCCGTCGACAAGGTCGAACATCGGCTTCGAAGCGCGCCATTGCTCGGCATTGAACGGAATGATCCATCCACCCTTGCCGCGCTGGAAGGTTACGGTGTCATAGAAATGATTGAGGATTTCCTCGTCATTCATACCAAGGCCGTACAACAAAGTCGAAACCGGCAGCTTGCGCTTACGGTCGATACGGACGTTGACGATGTCCTTGGCGTCAAACTCAAAGTCCAGCCACGAACCGCGATACGGAATGACGCGCGCGGCGAACAGATATTTGCCGCTGCTGTGCGTCTTGCCACGGTCATGGTCGAACAGGACGCCCGGCGAACGGTGCATCTGCGATACGATAACGCGCTCTGTACCGTTGATGAAGAAGGTGCCGTTATGCGTCATGAGCGGCATGTCGCCCATGTACACGTCCTGCTCCTTGATATCCAAAACCGAACGCGCTTCGGTGTCGGGGTCAACCTCGAACACGATCAGGCGCAATGTCACCTTCATCTGCGCGGCATAAGTAATCCCGCGCTGGCGGCACTCCTCAACGTCGTACTTTGGATCTTCAAGTTCGTAATGCACGAAGTCGAGTTCCGACGTTCCGGCAAAATCCTTGACCGGGAAAACGCTGCGCAGCGTCTTTTCGAGGCCCGAGACATAACCAATCGACGGGTCGGAGCGCAGGAATTGCTCATAGCTTTCGCGCTGGACTTCGATCAGGTTGGGCATGTCGATGACTTCGTGGATGTCACCGAAGATTTTGCGGATACGCTTTTGACGCGAGAGGGACGCAGGAGCGGTACGGGATGCCATAAGGTGCTTGTGCCTTCGTTCAGAATTTTAGGCGCGCGTTGGTGTCCACAGACAGAAAAAGGCCGCATGGCGATGGCCCCGGATTCGGGTCCTGCCGTGCAGCCGTTTCGCGTATGTGAAAATCCAGTCCCATCAATGCGTTAGCCAAGTTGCGCGACGACAAGGCCATTCCCGATGGGGAGGATGTTGGGGTTGATATAGAGGGGGAGGGGGTTTGGGTCAAGGGGGTGGACCATTGGCGTGTGCCCGTTCTGAGATAATTCACCATGCATAGATTCCTATTTTGTTCTTGCTTGCTGTGTCAAAACCTGGCAGAGTGCCAAAAATTGACCCAGAGGATACGACATGAGCTATACTTTCTCCGAATTGCGCCAGATGGCTGGAATGAGTGTAGAGGAGGCGGCGGATGAGCTGGGGTATTGCTCAAGCACAGTTTATCGTTGGGAGCGCGGCGAAACCGCACCTAAAATTGCAGTTTACCGCGCTCTCGAAACCATCGCCAGATACAATGACAAGCCAGCGGTTGATTTCGGTTCGAACGACAAGATAAATTTTAGGTTTATCGACCTTTTTGCGGGAATAGGCGGGCTTCGTATCGGCTTCCAAGGCATCGGCGGGCACTGCGTGTTTACTTCGGAGTGGGACAAATATTCGCAGGAAACCTATAGTCGGAACTTCCGAGATAATCACCCCGTGCATGGCGATATTCGGGAGTTTTCTGATAAACCTGACCTGATCCCGGAACACGACGTTCTGCTTGCCGGGTTTCCCTGTCAGCCGTTTTCCATCGCAGGCGTTTCCAAAAAAAATGCCCTCGGTCGGCCCCATGGGTTTCTTTGCGATACGCAAGGTACCCTGTTCTTCGACACTGCAAAAATTATCAACCATCACCGTCCTGCGGCTTTTCTCTTGGAAAATGTCAAAAATCTTGAGCGGCACGACAAGGGGCAAACATTTGCCACGATCATGAACGTGCTTCGAAATGAGTTGGGTTATCATGTGCAGTCGAGAGTTATCAGCTCGGCGCCTTGGGTTCCCCAGAAAAGGGAAAGGGTGTTTATCGTCGGTTTTCGTGAGCCGACTGCGTTCGATATTCATGGTTTGAAACTGCCTCTTGCTCATCAGAATCCTAAACTTGGAGGCATTCTTGACAGGCACGAGGACGTTGATCCCAAATATACTTTAACACCGAAGTTGTGGGAGTATCTTCAAAATTACAAGGATAAGCACGCAGCTAAGGGCAATGGCTTCGGCTTCGGCCTGTTCGGTCCGAACGACGTCGCCCGCACCTTGTCCGCCCGTTACTATAAAGACGGTTCGGAAATATTGATTGCTCAGCCTGGCAAACGGCCACGGCGACTGACGCCGCAGGAATGTGCCCGTCTGATGGGTTTTGAACGCGACGGTCGCCAATGGCATATTCCAGTTTCGGATACACAGGCATATCGCCAGTTCGGCAACGCCGTCGTCGTGCCTGTTGTCGAGTTCTTGGCAAATGCGATGAAGCCACATCTGTCTCGCGCAATCGAACTGCGAGAATCCGACCATGCGGTGGCTACAGGTGAAGCAGTAGATGGTCAGATAGAGCCGGAACCAGTGTTTGGTTGATATCGTTTCTCCAGATGTCCGCAGCCGGATGATGTCCGGCATCCAAGCAAAGAATACGAAACCTGAAATGATTGTCCGACGAGGACTGCATCGAATAGGCTTTCGCTTCAGGTTGCACGAAAAGCAACTGTCTGGGAAACCTGATCTGGTGTTTCCAAAATATCGGGCAGTGATATTCGTGAATGGCTGTTACTGGCATCGACATGACTGCGCCATGTTCAGACTGCCCTCTACAAGAACCGATTTTTGGCGCGCAAAGCTAGACAGAAATGTGGAGAACGATATGGCAGCTTGGAACTCGCTGGCCTGCAAAGATTGGCGTGTAGCTGTCGTCTGGGAATGCGC
>JANLSY010000097.1:0-4262 GCA_031362665.1 Sphingomonadales bacterium | reverse complement strand
CATCATTGTGCCGGTAATCCCGTCGCCGCTGTCGCAACGCGCGCTCGACGATGTAGTTGCGCATTTGAAGGAACATCACAAAGGCCATGCGCCCTTGTTGCCAGTCTTCTCGATGGTCGACCGCAGGCGAAATCTGCACCTTACCGCGACCTCGGCCAATCCCGATTGGCCGCGCATCCCGATGGCGAGCGCGGTCGAGCAGATGGCTGTCCACCGCTCGCCTGTCGGCGTGTTTGCGCATCGTTCGCCAGCGGGCGAAGCTTTCCATATGCTATCGGGCGCGATCGAGCGTAAGCTTTCCAAAGCGAAGGACTGACGTTCGCTAACGGGGAGCGTTTATGCGGAAAAAATGGTTGTGGGCGGCGCTTGGCGTTGTGTTCGTTGCGGGCAGTATCGCTTATGTGAAACGCGACGCGATTGCCATGAACCTTATCCAGCGCGGTGCCGATGCCGCGATGACGCGGAATGTCATGGCCGATTTGCCACAGGACCAACTCCACGTCGGCTTTTGCGGCACCGGATCGCCACTCCCCAATCGCGACCGGGCCGCAGCGTGCACTGTGGTGATCGCCGACGGGAAACTGTTCGTTTTCGATATGGGTGGGGGATCGGGTAATAATCTGACGATGATGGGCCTGCCGCTCGATAAAATCCAAGGCATCTGGCTAACCCATTTGCACAGCGACCATTTCGAGGGACTTGGGCCGTTCACACTGCAACGCTGGGCGGGAACGAGCGCCAAAACACCGCTGCCGGTCTTTGGTCCGGAGGGTGTCAACGAGATTACCGATGGCCTGAACGCCGCATATCGTATCGATTCAACCTATCGCATCGCGCATCACGGCGCTGCTGTCGTGCCGCCATCGGGTTTTGGCATGACCGGCACGGCAATTGTTCCCGGCGTTGTTTACGATAGCGATGGGGTTAAAATCACCGCATTCACCGTCGATCACGGCCCAATCAAACCAGCCTTTGGCTATCGCGTCGATTGGAAAGACCGAAGCGTCACGATAAGCGGGGATACCGCCTTCACGCCTGCGCTGGCCGCCGCAGCAAAGGGCAGCGACCTGTTCGTCAGCGAACTGCTTTCGCCACGCATGGTCAAAATCCTTGAGAACAGCTCGCGCAAAACCGGCAACACCAACCGCGCCAAAATCTTTTCCGACATCCAAAATTATCATATCAGCCCGGAACAGACGGCTGATGTAGCGAAGACCGCCGATGTCGGCATGCTGGCCTTCACCCATATCGTGCCCTCGGTGCCCAAGCCGCTGGAATTCGCGCTGACCGGCGATGCCGCCAGCCATTACGCGGGACCGATCAAGGTCATGCACGACGGCGATGTCATCAGCATATCTGGTAAGGGCCAGTTTAAGACGCAAAACCTACTGCGATAGAAAACGGGCCGGAGCTTTCGCCCCGGCCCGCACCGTTCAGGAAACTCGGGAGACTGCCTGAGTCCCCCTGACGGATCGCTATTTGCTTAAAACTCGCCTGCTACACCAACGCGTGCGCCAACGCTGCTGCCTCCCGCATAGGAAACGCCACCTGTTACCGCGAACGGGTTTTCGGTGTTGGCACGATATGCAAAGGACAGGCCGATGGCTTGCTCGCCGCGATAGGTTGCCGCGTTCAACGCATAGCTCACCCCGCCGACATTGGACGGCATCGCCGCGGTGGTCAGCGCCAGCGCGGTCGATGTCCCGCGTCGTGCATCGCGCCGATCACGGTCGGTCAGTGCAAACAGCTCGCTGATCTGCGCGCTATGCAGGTTGGTCAGCGATTGCAGGGCAGGAATGGCCCCGAGGCTAAGCGATTCCAGCGCAGTCAAGCGGCTGTTCTGCGTAGCATCCAACACTTGAATCGCAGCGATTGCTGTATTCTGTGTGGCATTCACACCCTCAACCGCTGCCAACCTTGTATCTTGCACGGCATTTTGGGCAATCGCTGTGTTCGCAGTCGTCTGTGCTGCAGCTGCACTGCTTAGCGCGGCATTCGCCGTGCCTTGTGCCGTTGCCGCATTGGCGAGCGCAGAGTTGGCCGCCGCTTGGGCGGTGGCGGCATTGGCAAGCGCGGAGTTAGCCGTGCTTTGCGCCGAAGCCGAGTTGGTTACCGCCGTATTGGCAGTCGCTTGCGCCGCGTTCGCTGCCGTCTGCGCGGCAGCCGCAGCGGTAGCAGCGTCATTGGCGGTCGTTTGTACTGCAAATAGTTGCCCACCATTGACCGCGTCGGTGCTGCCTGCTGCGACGGTGCCATTGGCGACGTTCACAATCCGACGTTCGCCGCCGACAAAGCCGACCGACAGGGTATTCGCGATATTGGCAATCGAGCCCGCGCCAAGCGCGATACTGCCCGCAGCAGTCGCCTGCGCACCGCTGCCGATGGCAAGGGCATCGTCGGCAGTTACTTCGCTATTCACGCCCAGCGCGGTGCCGTTGACGCCCGACACATTGCTGTTGGCGCCAATGGCTGTACCGCCGATTGCGTTGGTTTCCGCGCGTCCGCCCACTGCGGTTGCATTGCTACTCGCGTTGACCGCTGCCCCCGGCGTATTGAAGGTAAAGCCCGTACCCGCGCGGGCTGTGGTGCCGATTGCGACGGTATTCGAACCGACCGCAACCGCTCCTGCGCCCTGCGCGACCGCAGAGTTTATGCCAGTCGCAAGTGGATTAGCGGTTCCACCGAAACGGGCGATGGCGCTGTTGCCGATGGCTGTGGCATTGTCGTTTGCCAGCGCATTATAGCCCATCGCCGTAGATGCGAATATCGGGTTGGTATCGCTCGGGCCTTCTGCGCGCGCGCCAAAGCCCAATGCAAGACCGCCCGCCTGCGATACAACCGTGTTGGCACCCAATGCGTTTCCGTTCAGTCCGGTGACATTGGACGCACGTCCGACAGCGACAGCATCGTCCGCGCCAGCGGCGATATCGGCGTCATTGCCAAGCGCAGTACCGCCAGTCGCTTGGACGTTTGCATTAGCACCGATTGCGGTTGCATTATTCTGGTTAGCTTCGGCCCGGCCACCGATCACAGTGATGTTGCCGCCTGCGTTGACCGGTGATCCGGGCGTGTTGACGGTAAAGCCCGTGCCCGCACGCGACGTCGTGCCGATCGCTATCGTGTTGGGCCCAACCGCAACCGCGCCTGCACCAACCGCAACTGCGGAGCTAATGCCGGTTGCCAGCGGGTTGACGGTACCGCCGAAACGCGCCGTCGCCGTGTTTCCGATGGCTACCGCATTGTCATTCGCCAGCGCGTTATAGCCTACCGCGACCGAAGCGAAGATCGGGTTTACCGCGCTCGGGCCTTCGGCTCTTGCCCCGTCGCCGACGGCGGTGCCGCCTGCCTGCGTTGCAGCTGAATCGACGCCGCACTCCGTGGATTCTGCCGCGCCAGGATTGACATTACATTCGGGCGTGGCGTCGGCCCAAGCCGGGCTTGCCATTGCCGCAAGCATTGCCGCTGCTGAAATCGATGCACTTTTGATGATAAGATGATATTTCATGGTCAGTCTCCCATTTGGTTTGAACTAATGGCGTTCGCACAGCGTCGGGGATTGACAGGTGTCGCAACCTTCAGCTGGGCTTCAGCCCGTTTGCGACCCATGAAATGTGGAAAGGTTTCCCTTCCCAAAATGACCCGAATAATTCATCCTGCCTTGCCGTTGGGGCAATGCGTCAGGATTTTCCCCGGGTTGCATCGCCCTTAAGGTGAAGCAGGAGTTAAGCATTGGATAAAAGCGACATTGCCAATTTTTCTTGCGCAAAGGATGATTTGCCAGATTGGTGTGGCCCGGAGTAAGGCACCCCGATGAGTGCTTTTGTTGCCATCCTGCTATCTGCTATCGCGATGACGCTCATCGTCGGCCTGCGCTATCTGCTCGCAAGCGGCGCGTTCGCGTGGGCGACCAAATTGCGCCACCCTGGCCTCTATTCCGGTCTCGAACCGCAAATGCGCCGCGAAATCGGCTGGAGCCTTGCCTCGGCGGCGATCTATGGCGTTCCGGCAGGCATCGTCGCTTGGGGTTGGGATAACCTCGGCTGGACGCAAATCTACCGCGATGTGTCCGATTATCCGCTCTGGTACTTGCCGCTATCGGTGTTTCTCTACCTCTTTGCGCACGACACATGGTTCTACTGGACCCACCGGCTGATGCACCGACCGTGGTGGTTTAAGACCGCACATGCAGTCCACCACGAAAGCCGCCCCCCGACCGCATGGGCGGCGATGTCGTTCCACCCTTGGGAGGCTCTGACCGGCGC
>JANLSY010000046.1:0-6467 GCA_031362665.1 Sphingomonadales bacterium | reverse complement strand
GTCACCTTAGGCTTCCGGCAAAGCCCTCGGCTTGTGCTCTTCGTCGAGCGCGACGAAGGTGAACAGCCCCTCGGTCACCTTGACATCATGCTGGCCGCGTGCGCGTGTGGCGATGACTTCGACGCGGATGCCCATCGAGGTGCGGCCGCGCCGCTCAAGGTTCGCGTAGACCGAAATGATGTCCCGCAACAATATCGGCGCGATGAACTCCATCTTCTCGATGGCAACTGTCGCGCATGCGCCTTGGGCAATCCGCCCGGCCACTATCCCGCCTGCCTGATCCATCACGCCCAATACCCAGCCGCCGAAGATGTGGCCGTTGGCGTTGATATCGGCTGGGCCGGGGACGACGCGCAAGATTGGGTCGTTGCGCTTGGGCAGGTTGCGGATGCCTTCAGTCACGGTCTACCTCGTCTGCAAATGGGTCGTCAATGGATTCGTCATGACCCGAACCGCTCGACAGGAACACCAGCCCCATCAACCCGGTAGCCAGCAACAGCATTGCCGTAATCCCGCCCGCCGTTGCGATATAAAAATGGATCGAGATCATGCCGTACTTGCTGTAAAATATCCCAAGGACCGTCGCGGTAGCCAATATCGTGAACGCAAACATCCAGCGCATCAGCCGCCAGTAGCGACTCCATGCAAAGCCGCTATATTCAGGTTCATCGAGGCGAGAGGGACGAGTCATTTCTTTGCGAAGCGCGCTTTATGCTATAAAGTCAATCCGGGGAAGACGAGAGGAGAGCGCGATGACGATAGCAGCAATATTGAGCGGGCGTGACGGCGATGTATGGACCGCGCTGCCACATGAAAGCGTTGGCGAAGTGGTCACCCGCCTCGCCGAGAATCGTATCGGCGCGCTGCCCGTGGTCGATGATGGTGCGGTAGTTGGAATCTTTTCCGAACGCGATATTGTCTACGGCGTCGCTAGATACGGCTCGGCGTTTCTCGCTAAAACCGTCGGCGAGACGATGACCTCGCCTGCAATCACCGTCACTGGCGACACGCAAATCCTGTCTGCGCTATCGATGATGACCAAACGCCGAATCCGCCATTTGCCGGTGGTCGAGGACAATCGGCTAACCGGATTTGTTTCAATCGGCGACCTCGTCAAACATCGCATAGAAAAGATCGAAGCCGAGGCTGCTGCGATGCGCGATTATATCAGCATGGCCTGAATGCTTGCGCCTCGTGCGGTTTGTTCTTATTATGTTCTAATAACCCGAGTCGAGGAGCCACCCCATGTCCAAGATCGATTTCTACACCAACCCAATGTCGCGCGGGCAAATCGCACGCTGGGCATTGCATGAGGCCGGTGCGGAGTATGAGCAGCATCTGCTCGATTATGGGACGACGATGAAGGCACCCGAGTATTTGGCCATCAACCCGATGGGCAAAGTTCCGGCGATTGTCCATAACGGCAAGGTCGTGACCGAATGCGCCGCAATTTGCGCCTATCTGGCTGACGCTTTTCCAGAAGCCGGATTGCAGCCGACACCTAGTGAGTGTGCAGACTACTACCGCTGGATGTTTTTTGCGGCAGGGCCAGTGGAAAGCGCGATTACCAACCGACACATGAAATGGGAACCGACCGAAGAGCAGGAGATGATGGCCGGTTACGGCAATTACGAGAAGGCGGTCGCCACGCTCGAAGGGGCGCTTTCGGGCAAGAATTATATTTGCGGCGACCGTTTCACCGCTGCCGATATTTATGTGGGGTCGCAGGTCGATTGGGGAATTCAGTTCGGTACGTTGCCGTCCAATGCGACATTTGAAGCCTATGCAGAACGGCTGCGCCAACGCGATGCCTACCAAGCATCCAAGGCGATTGACGGTGCGCTGATTGCCGCAGCGCAAGTCCGTGCTTAACAACAGGCATATCGAGGCTCTACAGGCCATATTGGAACGTTAGGGTTAAGCGGAAATTTACCTCGTTCTCCTAGCATTGACCGATGCGGAACGCATTCCTTCTTCCCGGCCGGGCATTACTTGGATTTCTGGTGCTGATCGGCGCCCTGACGCTCGTTTCCGCACCCGCAGCAGCGCAAAGCACGGAGCTCGAAACCTGCATCCTTAAGGCGCAGCCGTCGGATAGGGTCGAGCAAATGCTGTTTCGGGCCGGCAGCTTCGATTGTGTCAGCAGCCAAAGCCAGATGGAACCTGGCAGCTACTGGGTCAGGATGAATGTCCCACAATCCCCCCGCTTAGAACGCAACGGACTTATTTTTCGAACCGCCAGTCTTTGGGACAATGGCTTCGAATTATGGGCAGTGCATCGAAATGGCCAGATCGAGCATTACCACCCTTTCGAAAAGCAGAGCATCAGCCCGATGCGCCTTGGTGCAACAATCGTCGTGCCGCTACGCAGCAACGAGACGCCCGTCGAATTGCTTATTGCCAAGGTAGAGAACAGCGGCGCGATCCGCGGCGTAATGCTCGAATCGCAACTATCCTCTAGCGAGTCTGCAATTACCTACGAAATGATCATGGCAGTGCTTTACGCCGGCTTTTCAGGTTTGTGTATCGCGCTTCTGGTATACAATGCCGCCCTCTGGCACGCGATGCGCGAGCGGTTTTTGCTGGCTTATTGCGCAATGCTAATCGCGACGCTCGCCTACGGCATTTTTACATCGGGCGCGCCGCATTATTTCGCGCCAGATCTTTCAGGCACCGATCGCCTACGTTTTACCACCCCTTTGCTTGCATATACCGCGAGTACTGCGCTGATCTTCATTCGCTATTTTTTTGAAAATGCGCATGTGCCCAAATGGCTGGTCCGGGTCACTTATGCGCAGGCCGCTTTAATGGCAATTTTTGCGACGGCTTACGCGCTTTTTGCCCCGTGGCAGATAAAGCAGCTCGACCTGATTTATGTTTGCGGGTTCATTCCGGTGCCGGTGTTGTTTGGCTGCTATGTCAGTACGGCATGGAAGCACAAGGATCCGTTTCTTGGATATTTCCTGCTTGCGTGGAGCGGGCCTGCCATCTCTGCGGCGCTAAGAATACTGCATGGCTTTGACATATTGCCTTATCATATCCTGATTGAAAACAGCACGCTGTTCGGTCTCGCCTTTGAGGCGCTCGTAAGTTCGCTGGCTATCGGCCTTCGGGTCCGGCTTTTAGCGCAAGCGCGCGACCGCGCCGAAATTGCCGAGGCCCATGCCATGTCGATGGCTGATACCGACCCGTTGACCGGCCTTTTGAACCGCCGGGCCTTTTTGCGTAGCATCATGGAACGGAACAGTAACTGGACATTATTGCTGCTCGACATTGATCATTTCAAGCGTGTCAACGACAGCCTCGGTCACGCAGGTGGAGACGAAGCAATCGTGCAATTTGCGCGCGCGCTTGAGAAAAAAATGCCCAATGGCGCGCTTCTAGCGCGAATGGGCGGTGAAGAATTTGCGATCGCCTATCGGGGTGACATGATGCTGATAGAACCCGACGAACTTCTAGCGCAAATAAGGAAAATCGACCTGCGCGAAGGATACCGGATTACCGCCAGCATGGGCATTGCCAACCGGATAGTTGGAAGCGACGATGACTGGAAAGTCCTCTATCGCGCTGCGGATATGGCGCTTTACCGGGCCAAATCCGGCGGGCGCGACCGCTTCTTCCACACTCAACCCCAAACACAAGCCGCCTAGCCGGGCTTGGCAGGGTTCGAGTTTGCCGCGGGAGTTGGCGTCGGAGACGGGGGCAATTGCTGCGTATTGGTCGGCTGCAGCGGCGCATAGACCGGACGCGGCGCATGTTTCATGTTCCATTCGGCCAAATTGCGCTCATATTGCACATAGGCATCGTAGAAACGGATGAAGATGCCATCGAGATCGGTCAGTCCGCCGATAGCATATTCGGGCAATGCCTCCTTTGGTACCAGATTGCCTTCGCGAACCTTTCGGAGCGCCGTATCGCAATATTCCGCACGTACCGGTGGCAGCGCGAAATAGTTATACAGGTCAGTCATCTTGGTATCACGCATGCGCAAGCCGTTCTTGCCCGGAAAGCGTTTCACATATTCGCGATCAACTGTCTTGCTGGTCTTGGACAAAAGGACCTTATGCGTCACGATGAACTTGTTATATTCGGTCGCGATCTGGCCCCAGACCGGTCCCTGGCAATTGAGCGCGGCGACGTTCAGCGCCGAGCGAAAATGCCAGATTTGCTCGTCACGGCTGAGCCCGCGATTGGGCGTGACGCGTACCCCGTCCAATCCAACCGGCGGAATCGACATCGACAGCGCTGCACCGCCGGGTGGAACCGGCATGGGCGGCGGAGGTGGCGGGGGTGGGGGCACATAGATTGGCGGCGGTGCGACCTTGACCGGCGGCGGCGGAGCGCAAGCGGCAACCGCAGTTATGAATATAATCGCAGCTAAGTTTCTGACGCCCGGACGCATCTATATTCTCTCCAATATCACTGGTCCCGTTCCAACAGGATTTTGCCGCGAAAGAAAAGGCCTGTTCGCCAAAACCACAAAGAAAATGGCCCAGTGGTTTCCCACCGGGCCATATTGTGAAGTTTAAGCTTAACGTGGGGTGACTTTTAGTCACGATTTCCCATGAAGCTCAGCAGGAACTGGAACATATTGATGAAGTCCAGATACAGGCTGAGTGCTCCCATGATCGCAGCCTTGCCGATGAAATCCGAATCCGAACCGCGCAATTGCAAATAGGTATTCTTGATCATCTGCGTGTCATAGACGGTCAGGCCTGCAAAGATCAAAACGCCAACACCGCTGACGACCCAGCTCAACGTGCTCGACTGGAACCAGAGGTTAGCTAGCGACGCGACAATCAGGCCGACAAGGCCCATGATCAGGAACGTTCCCATGCCGCTCAAATCCTTCTTCGTCGTGTAACCGACGAGGCTAAGTCCGGCGAAAGCTGCTGCGGTGGCAAAGAAGGTCGTCGCGATCGATTCACCGGTATAAACCAGGAAAATCGTCGACATCGACAAGCCCATCAGGCCGGCGAACGACCAGAAACAGGCCTGCAACGCACCAGTCGAAAGCTTGTTGAGGCCGAAGTTCATCACCAAGATGAGTGCCAGAGGCGACAATATGATAACCCAACGCAATGCGCCGCCGTTGATCATAACATTTTGGCCGAATGCGCTTCCTGCAAACAACATCGCAACGATGCCTGTTAGCAAAACACCCGACGCCATATAATTATAAACTTTAAGCATGTGCGCGCGAAGCCCGGCATCGATTGCCACTTCGCCGCTACGAAAACCTTCAAGACTTGACGGGGTCCCGGTTACCCGTGGATCGGACCACTGTGCCATGACTTAATTCTCCTCATTAAACGGCACCATAGCCGCATGGCGCTTATATTGGAGGAATTCGTTCCAGATTCAAGTGAAACACGACATCAGCCTATCGATTTTGCGAACGCATGAGCTGCCGCGCTCACTTGCTGCCATGTCGTTTCAAACCCCGCTGCATCACCATAATAGGGATCTGCCACTGCCTTGCCTTCATGTCCGGGTAGGTAATCGAGCAGCAAAGACAGGCTGGCTGTGGCGTCCGGGGGCATCAAACCCCGCAAATCAGACAAGTTCGCTTCGTCCATCGCCAATATATGGTCGAAACGATAAAAGTCGCCGACTGCAAATTGCCGTGCACGCAAATTGCCGATGTCAACGCCACCCAGGCGACTAGCGACTTCTTGGGCGCGGGGGTCAGGCGGATAGCCGACATGCCAGTCGCCGGTTCCAGCTGAATCGACGCGCATGTCGATGCCCTCGCGTTCCGCGACTTGTCGCAGCGCCGCTTCGGCAAGCGGCGAGCGACAGATATTGCCAAGACAAACCATCAGGACGGAAATTTTACGCTCGTCGTTGTTCATCGAATTCCCTGCAAGTTGAAAACCAATTCAGGTTGCGCGTGGTTCATGTTCTGCTAGCCATGAAGTAACAAGGCGGCAACAGCCAGCGGGAGACGGGCGTGAGTGATTTGGTGCAGAATGGTGATAACGAGGCGTCGGGCGCACCCCTGCCCCAAGCCAGTGGCTATAGCTGGTATGTGCTTTCGGTCCTTGTTGTCGTCTATATCCTGAACTTCATAGACCGGCAGATTCTCAGCATCCTTGCGGTCGATATCAAAGCCGATTTGGGCCTCGACGATTCTGACCTCGGCTTTCTAGGTGGCGCCGCATTCGCGGTATTCTACGCCTTGTTCGGGATTCCGTTGGGACGACTGGCGGATAATTGGAGCCGTGTTAAGCTGCTTTCCATCGGCCTCACCTTATGGTCTCTGATGACGGCACTGTCCGGGTTCGCGCGCAACCAGGTTGAACTGACGTTTGCGCGCATGGGTGTAGGCGTTGGAGAAGCAACCGCAAGTCCAACTGCTTATTCTTTGATTTCGGACTATTTCCCGAAAAAACAGCGCGCAACCGCGCTCGCCATCTATTCGTCGGGACTCTATATCGGCGGCGGTGTGTCATTGTTTATCGGCG
>JANLSY010000019.1:0-6422 GCA_031362665.1 Sphingomonadales bacterium | reverse complement strand
TGCCAGAACCGGCCTGAATGGCTTCCAGCTTTCTCAGGACAGTCGCTAGTTCCGCCGGATTATTGACAGCCCAGTCTTTTTGCGGAACGAGGCGGATGCGTGCGCCATTGGCGCCTCCACGTTTGTCGCTGTCGCGATAGGTCGAAGATGAAGCCCATCCGGCCCCAGATGCGAAACAATATCTCGCACGATCGTCAGCGCATGTTCGTCATTCTCCGCGACATGATCGACCACGCCCGATTTGCGGCCATGGGTCTCCGCGCCGCCCAGTTCCTCGGCGCTGATCACTTCGCCGGTCGCGGCCTTCACCAGCGGCGGGCCGGCGAGGAAAATCGTTCCCTGACCCCGAACGATCACCGTCTCGTCGGACATCGCCGGGACATAGGCCCCGCCCGCCGTGCAGCTTCCCATGACGCAGGCAATCTGCGGGATGCCCTTCGCGCTCATGTTCGCCTGGTTGTAGAAGATCCGCCCGAAATGGTCGCGATCGGGAAAGACTTCGGCCTGGTGCGGCAGGTTCGCGCCGCCTGAGTCCACCAGATAGATGCAGGGCAGGAAATTGGCTTCGGCAATCTCCTGCGCGCGGAGGTGCTTCTTGACGGTCATTGGATAGTAGGTGCCGCCCTTCACCGTCGCGTCGTTGCAGACGATCATGCACTGCCGCCCCGAGACCCGGCCGATGCCGGTAATCTCGCCAGCGCCGGGGATCTCTCCGCCGTACATGTCGCACGCGGCGAGCTGCCCGATTTCGAGGAAGGGCGAACCGGGATCGAGCAAGCGTTCGACCCGCTCGCGGGGCAGCAGTTTGCCGCGCGATGTGTGCCGCTCGCGCGACTTCTCATTGCCACCAAGCGCCGCCCCGGCAACCTTTGACCAAAGTTCGTCCTTCAGCGCACGGTTATGCGTAACGCGGGTCTGTGTGGCGGGGTCATCGGCGTTGAAGCTGGTCGGCAGGACAGGTGCAGTCATGGCCCCCGCTATAACCGCTCAACACCAAATCGAAACGGAAAATTACGGCGCGGCGGGCAAACTTCCTGTGTGCGGTACGTAATGCACCTGCGCGCCAGGCCCCAACGGCAGGTCGAGCGCTACCCAAGCAACCGTCATCGAAATCCCAGCTATCATGAAACACAGCGCATAAGGTAGCATCAGGGCCAGCATCGACCCCACGCCGAAATCCTTGTCCCACCGCCGCGCGAATGCAAGAATCAGCGGGAAGTAACTCATCAACGGCGTCATGATATTCGTGTAGCTGTCGCCCATGCGATAGGCAGCGGTGGTCATTTCCGGGCTTATCCCCAGCAGCATGAACATCGGTACGACGACGGGCGCGAGCGCACTCCATTTCGCGCTGGCAGAACCGATAAACAGGTCGAGCACTGACGACAAAAGCAGCACGCTAACCAGCAGGAAGGGCGCGCTCAGCCCGAATTGTTTTAGGACCGAGGCCCCGTCGATGGCCAATATCGGCCCTAACCGCGACCAGTTGAACATCGCCACAAAATGCGCGGCGAAAAATACGAATACGATATAGGGTGCCATTGTTCGGACACCATCCTGCATCATGCGCAGCGCATCATTGCTCGATTTAACGGTCCCTGCCCCAATACCAAAAGCAAGGCCCGTGCTGACGAAGAGGAAGAAAAAACCGGCAATCAGCGCCGAATAAAAAGGCTGCATCTGCGCCGTGCCTTCCTTGGTTTCATCAAGCAGCGGCGAATAGCCGGGGAACAACGTCAGCGCGGCGAACAGCGCAACGATGGCCAGTGCCGCCAGCCCTGCGTAGTGCAGCCCGCGACGCTCGAGGTCGGTAATCTCCGATTTGGCGAGTTCAGCCTTGATTTCATCGTCGGGTTCCTTGCCCCAAGCGCCCAGCCGGGGCTCGATGATGCGGTCAGTGACCAGCCAGATAATCGGCGTGAACATCACCACTATGGACAAGATGAACCACCAATTGCCAACGGGGTTCATCGTCCAAGCCGGATCGACAATCCGCGCCGCCTCTTGCGTGAAACCGAACAACAGTACGTCGATTTGCCCGGGTGTGATATTACCAGCATAGCCGCCCGACACTGCCGCAAATGCCGCCGCCAGACCGACCAGCGGATGCCGCCCGACTGCGGCATAAAGGATTGCCGCCAATGGGATGAATACTACATAGGCCGCGTCTGACGCATGGTGCGAAACCATGCCAATGATTGCCACTAAAGGCGTCATGATAACACGCGGTGCGTTGCGTAACGATCTCCGAATAAGCGCCGAAAACAGCCCCGCCTTCTCGGCCACCGATGCGCCCAGCACAATGACGAGCACCAGCCCCAGAGGCGCAAAGCCCGACATCGTCTTGGGCATTTCTGTCAGCAACCGCGCGATATTCTCTTCGTTGAACAGGCTGGTCGCTCGGAATGTCAGCACGCCGTCCTTCAACTCACCCCATTGCGGCGCTTCTTTGCCTGAATATGGCAGAGACGCAGACCACCCTGCCCAAGCGCCAATCTGCGACAGGATCATCAGGAAGAATATCAGCCAGACGAAGATCATGATCGGATCGGGCAACTTATTGCCGAGCCGTTCAAATGCGTTGAGAAAGCCGGATTGGCGGGGAGAGGCAGTCGTTGTCATGATCCCACTATAACGCGCACTTTTCAGTTGGGAATATTGAACCTTTTTAAACAAAGCGCTCGCTTAGCGCCAATAACGCCATCGCGGCCATTGCAGCCTCCCCGCCTTTGTCCTTTTGCTTGGGGTCGGCACGGACGATGGCTTGTTCTTCATTCTCGACGGTCAGGATGCCGTTGCCGATGGCGATGCCGTCCATAGTGAGCGCCATAATCCCGCGCGCGCTTTCGCCTGCAACTATTTCGAAATGATAGGTTTCGCCGCGGATGACCACGCCGATGGCTACGAAGCCGTCGTAAATCTGCGCTTCGGCGGCCATCGCAATCGTGCCGGGAATTTCGAGCGCGCCGGGGACGGTGATGACTTCGACTTCATGGCCCTTTGCCTTCAGCGCGGCTTTGGCACCGGCCACTAGCATATCGTTCAAATGATCGTAAAACCGCGCTTCAACTATCAGGAACTTCGCCATTATTCGCCTCCGGTGCCGGGTATCGCGCGTTCGCCTACAATGGAAAGGCCGTAACCTTCAAGTCCAACAAGCGTATGATGCGTATTGGTGAGCAATATCATGTCGTGCACGCCGAGCTCGGTCAGGATTTGTGCCCCGCCACCATAATCGCGGAGTTCCTCGACTTCGGGCGCGCCCGCGCTCTTGCCCTCGGCGCGCAGCTGCATGAAGCGCGAGACTATGCCCTTCATCGGCTTGTTGATGACCACGACGACGCCGCTGCCCTCTGCCGCGATTGCCTCCATAGAACGTGACAACAGACCCGAACGCTCGTTATCTTCGCCAAAGACATCGACGAACATCGACATCGTGTGCATGCGAACCAGCGTCGGTTTATCGGGATCGACGCGTCCTTTGACCAGCGCCATCGTTTCGTCACCGGTCGCCTTGTTATAGAACGTCATAGCGGTCCAATCACCGCCCCATTTGCTGGAGAATTTCATCTCCGCGCGCTTTTCGACCAGATGGTCATGCTTGCGGCGATAGGCGATGAGGTCGCGGATGGTGCCCATCTTCAGACCGTGCAACCGTGCAAACGACACAAGGTCATCCATCCGTGCCATGCTGCCATCATCCTTCATGATTTCGCAGATTACGCCGGAGGGATTAAGCCCGGCAAGGCGGCTGATGTCGACCGCCGCCTCGGTATGCCCCGCCCGTACCAAAACGCCGCCATCGCGTGCGGTCAGCGGAAAGACATGGCCCGGCGAGACGATATCGTCCGGCCCCTTGGAGGCATCAACCGCAACCGAAATAGTGCGCGCCCGGTCAGCGGCGCTGATCCCGGTTGTAACACCCTCACGAGCCTCGATCGAAACCGTGAACGCCGTCTGCATGCTCTCCCGGTTTTCTCGCGCCATCGGAGTAAGGCCGAGTTGCTCGCAGCGCTGCTTTGTCATTGAAAGACAAATAAGCCCGCGTCCATGAGTCGCCATGAAATTGATCGCATCGGGCGTCGCCATTTGCGCGGGAATGATTAGATCGCCCTCATTCTCGCGGTCTTCATCATCGACAAGGATATACATCCGCCCATTGCGCGCTTCCTCGATAATCTCTTCGATTGGCACCAGTGCAGGTGTATCGTCATTGGCGAACAGATAGCTTTCGAGCTTGCGCAGCGTATCGGCGGTCGGGTTCCAATCAGGCTGGTCTAAATCGCGTAGCGTGTTGGCGTGAAGCCCTGCCGCACGGGCAAGACCGGATCGGGAAAGGCCACCGTCATTGACGAGGCTGCGGAGTTTGGTGATAAGTTGAGTGCTCATGATTCTTCATTTTCACATTTGAATGTGATTGTCAAAGATTGAATCACATTAAGCTGGGAGGATGATATGGCACAGACGGTTTGGGTTAAGAAATCGGCGCTGACCGAAACGCAGATCCACGAAGATGCCCTGCCCATTCTCGGCGACGGCGAAGTTCGGCTTAAAGTCGAAAGCTTCTCGGTCACTGCCAACAACATCACTTACGCCGTGATCGGCGACATGTTCGGCTATTGGAATTTCTTCCCGGCAGAGGGCGACTGGGGGATTGTACCGATGTGGGGTCATGCCGTCGTCGAGCAATCGCAACACCCCGACATCGCCGTCGGAGAGCGTGTTTACGGTTATTTGCCGATGGGCACGCATCTTGATGTGCTGCCTGGAAAAGTAAGTTCCAGCGGCTTCACCGACATGGCCGCGCATCGGCAACCGATGAGCCCGATCTATAACCAGTATAGCCGCCTTAACGCCGACCCGGAGCACGACCCCGCCAAAGAGGCCGAGCGGATGCTTTTTGGCCCATTGTTCAAAACCGGATTTCTGATCGAAGCAATGTTCCGCCGCGAAGGCTGGTTCGGCGCGCAGAATTTGATCATGACCAGCGCGTCTTCGAAAACCGCGATGGGGCTGGCGAGCGTTGCAAAGGACCTGTCGCCGGACATCAAACGCATTGGCCTGACCTCGAAAGGCAATGTCGATTTCGTCCGCGAGACCGCATTGTACGACGAGGTGATGGCCTACGATGACGTCGCGAACCTCGCCCATGTTGCCTCGGTCTCAGTCGATTTCGCGGGCAACTCGGCGCTGTTACGGGGCATCCACGAAACGCTTGACCAGAACCTGAAATACAGCTGCCTCGTCGGCGCGACACATGTCGACGCGCGCGGCGCGAATAGCGCGGGCGGCGGCGGAAGCGCAATGCCTGGCCCCAAGCCAATCCTGTTTTTCGCCCCGGACCATGCGGTTGCGACTGTTCAGGAATTAGGCGCAAAAGGCTTCGGCGAAGCGGTGGGAACAAGCTGGAAAAGCTTCCTTGGCGTGGTCGATGGCGTTGTGGATATCAACGAGCGCAAAGGCCTCAACGCTGCCGCTGATGCCTTCGTTAAGACGCTTCAGGGCAACACCAACCCGAAAAAGGGCATAATCATCCGACCTTAGGCCTTGGCCTTGGCCTTGCCGTCAGCAACGGTGGCTCCCCCGCCGGAGCGACAAGCTGCCATCGGTCATTCGCTACGTCGATGACCACCGTAAACTGCGCTAATCCTTGCGAACCGAGATTGGCAAATGGCAGGTCGGCAAACGCTACATCGCCCAGCCTTACCGGCACGCCTGCAATCGTCGCATCGCTGTTCACCGCGCCGATATATATTGAAAACTCCTTGTCGACCGTCCGCGCTTTGCCGACCTCGCGCAATTCGGGCTTGGGCGACAATTCGTCTGCGGCCGATTTCGGCAACATCAATGTGCCGGGGCTGCCGCTGTCGATATGCAATGGATAGCGTTTGCCACCGACTTCGATTTCGGTTTCCGGCAGGCCATTCTTCAGCTTTTGCCATGCCGTTGATGCAGGGCGTGCGGAGGATATATTGAGCGAACGTTTCACATAATCGAGCGATACGATCTTGCCCCGGAATTGTGCCGGCCCGACAACCAAACGCGCATCCGGCCCCATGAAACTTGCATCTTCCTGCACTACAGCAGTCACCTCGTTGGCCGCGACCCCGCCGATGGTCAGGCTGCCCAGCGACACCAGCTTGGCGACAACCGGTGCGCCTCCGTAAGGACTTCCCAGTCTGGTTTCGCCGACCACTTTCAGTCGCAATTTATCCACCAGCGCTCGCGGAATAACGGCACCTTGTGACCCGGTGTCAAAATATACCTCCATCGGTGCCGTATCCCCGATTTGCGCAAGCACCAGCGGCCTGCCCGTCGAAAGGTCGAACTGGACAGTCGCATTGACCGGGGCCGCAGTATCCGGTCTGGCTTTTACGGGTTGCATATTGACCTGCGCAGGGGCTGCGCACCCTGCCGTGAGT